>JBIOUT010000170.1:0-4078 GCA_044867365.1 Candidatus Eiseniibacteriota bacterium
ATCCGATGGCGATGCTGCCGTTCTGCGGCTACGACATGGGAAACTACTTCAGCCACTGGCTCGACATGCAGCAAGTGCTCGCTAACCCACCCAAGATCTTCCAGGTGAACTGGTTCCGCCAGGATGGGAACGGATCCTTCCTCTGGCCGGGCTTCGGCGAGAACATGCGGGTGCTCAAGTGGGTCATCGACCGCGCCAACGGCAGGGTAGGGGCTCAGGAAACGCTCTTCGGTTGGGTGCCGAAGGCGGGGCACGTCGATCTCACCGGTCTCGATCTTCCACCCGAACGCCTGGATGCCGCGACCGCGATCGATCCCGAGGAATGGAAGGTGGAGTTCGAGCTCCAGTCCGAGCTCTTCAATAAGCTGGGAGGGACCATGCCGCGAGCGCTCGTGCTGCAGCGCGAGCTCTTGATGTCGAGGCTCGGGCCTTCTCGGCCATAGGAGGCTAGGCCCGCCTCGTTTCAAGCTTCTGAAGGAGGAAGGGCCATGAAATCTTCACCGGCCAGAGCAACTAAGGGATCAAAGCCGAAGCTCCAGTCGCCCGCAGTGTGGCCGTGGTCGGAAGTCTTGCCTACGTTGCAGACGAGCTCCCAAACCCCGAGCGCGGGGATCTCCAGGTGATCAACATTACTGACCCGACTTCCCCCGCAGTGATAGGCGGTGTCAACACACCGCACCGTGCAATCGGGGTGGCAGTGCAAGGTCCTTATGCCTTTGTCGCTGATGGGGACGCGGGTCTCCAAGTGATCGACATCTCGAACCCGACTGCGCCGGCCATTGTCGGCACTGCGAGCGTTATATCGAAGTAGACGGCGACTACGCCTACGTCGCGGACTACAATGCCGGCCTTCAGGTCTGCGACATCTCCAACCCGAGTGCTCCCTTGCTGGTCGGAGGAGTCGACACTCCCGGAAATGCCTATTCCGTCGACATCATCGGCAGTTACGCCTACGTTGCGGACGCTTTCTCAGGGCTCCAGTTGGTCGACGTTTCGGATCCGGGCGCGCCGACGCTGATCGGCGGTGCCGATACGCCGCACTTTGCATACGACGTTGCGGTCGAGGGCGCATACGCCTATGTCGCCGATGCGGCCACGGGGCTCCAGATCGTGGATATTCAATGTCTGACCACGACCTCGGTGGCAGAGGATCTTGTTCCACCGGCGCAGATTGCGGCTTTTCTGCCGCCCGCGCCAAATCCATCTCCGGGCGCGACAGCACTGCGTTTCGGCTTGGCGCGATCCTGGACCGCCCGTCTCGAAGTTTACGATCTTGCGGGGCGCCACGTGCGCCGGCTCTTCGAAGGGACCTTGAGTGCCGGACATCACCTCCTGCATTGGGACGGCAATGACGACCGGGGCCGGTCGCTTCCGGGCGGAGCTTATCTCGTGCGGCTCACCTGGCCCGAGGGCGCCGCGACGAGCCGCCTCACCTTGCTCAGATGAGGCTGAAGGCTAAAGCGAGCGCGAGCGTTAGACCTCACCACTGCCGGTCATCAGCGGCGGTCCCGAGGATTTAGTGGGTCTCGATCTTGATCTGGGGATAGAATCGGTCGTGTAGGTTGCGCTCGTCCGGCACCCCGAGCTCCATCGCCCTCTTGAAGTGCTGGGCGCCCTTTTCGAGATCATCCATCGCATAGAGGAAGGCGAGCGCGTAGTGGGCCTCGCCGTAATCGGGCTTGAGCTCGATGGCCTTCTGATAGTTGGCGAGCGCCGCCTCCCGATTGAAGCCGAGATTGAACTCGGCATAGGCGAGCCCGCGGTACGCCTCGGCGTAGTTGGGATCGAGGGCGATGGCCCGCATGAAGAGCTCCTTCGCCGCGGCGTAGTTCCGTTTCTCCTGGTCGCTGGTGAAGGTGAGTCGGAAGCCGCGGGCGAAACAATCGGCAGCTTCGGAGTTCTTGGTCGCAGCGCGGCCGCGCGCCAGTTCGGCGAGGCTTCCCGATCCCGTCTCTTTGAGCGGCAAGGCGTCGGCCTCGGCGGGCTCGGCGCCGGCCGCGCCGGGAGCCGGGGTGACCCCCGACGTGGCGCTCTGGGTGCCGCCATGCGGCGAAAGCCCCTCAGTCGGCTTGTCTGACTCGACGATCCGACCTTCATCGGCCTTCTGGCAGGCGGCGAAGAAGCTGGAAAGCAGGAGCAGCACGTAGAACGGAGCGAAACGGCGGCTCTTCATCGGGTTCATCCGCGAAGGAGAGTTCATGAACGAACGATAGCAGGTTGCCGGATCGACGCAACCGGTCCGATTTGACACCACTCCGCCACGAATGCGAGATTCCCGCTGATGCGCCGCTATCCTCTCTTCGACCCTCCCGAGTACTTGAGCTGGAGACCGGAGCCCGAGATCATGCGGGAGTTCCGCGACCAGCTCGCCGCCGACCCCGAGAGAGGTCGGATCATCGCCGACCTCGACCGCGAACGATTGCTCACCCTCTATCGAGGCCTGCTTCGCAATCGCCAGCATGACATCCAGCTCAAACGCTGGGTTATGCAGGGGGTGATCTCCAAGGCATGGCTGGGGACGGGGGAGGAGGCGGTGACCATCGGCACCGTCCACGCCCTCGGCCCGGGGGACGTGGTCGGACCGATGATTCGGAATGCTGGCGCCTGTCACGAGATGGGCATCCCGATGGCCGACCTCCTGCGCGCCTATCTGGGCACGGGGGATACGCTCTTGCGCGGGCGCGACCTTCATCTCGGAGATCTCGCGCACGGAGTGGTGGCGCCGATCAGCATGGTCGCCTCGCTGGTGCCGGTCTGCGCCGGGATCGCGCTCGCCATGAAGCAACGCGGCGAGCCCCGCGTCGCCCTCACCTGGGTGGGCGACGGGGCGGCGCGCACCGGCGAGTTCCACGAAGGCGCCTCCTTCGCCTCCGCCCGCGGGCTTCCTCTCATCCTCGTGCTCCAGAACAATCAAGTGGCGTTGGGCACACCGTTCGCCGTTCATTCGCGCGTGCCGCTGTCCGAACTGGCGCGTGCCTATGGAGGTCCGTGTCTCGTCGCCGCCGGCAACAATGTGCTCGATGTCTACGCCGCCACCACGCTTCTCGTCCGTGCCTGCCGGGCCGGTGGCGGTCCGGCCTTCCTTGTCGCCGAAACCGGGCGCATGGGAGGCCATGCCACTCATGACGAAGCCGACGGCCGGCGCATCTTGCCGGCGGAGCACTTCGCCCACTGGGGCCGCCGCGACCCGATCGGGATGTTCGAGACCTACCTTGAGGAGGAGCTGGCCGAGGGCAAGAGAGGGGGCGGGAAGGTGCGGGCGCAGCTTGAGGCGATTGAGGCCGAGGTGACGGCGGAAGTCGATGCGGGAGCGGAAGCGGCTCTAGCGAGCCGGGATCATGCTCCGCCCGATCCGGGCCGAGTGGCCGAGGGTGTGGTGGCCGAATGAGGCTCAGGATCCCGCGCCCGACTCCGGATTGATAGAATGCACTCGCAAGCGGGGGTATCACCCGCCGCTAACCTTTCAGAGCCAGGTATATGACTTACGCTCTCGGCGACCATACTGATCAAAAGCTCCAGGAGCTCATTCGAGAGCGGGGCGGATCGCGGGACGGGGACCTCATCCAGGAGATCCTCACCACCGGACTCAAGCTCGTCACCGACCGCCCGGAGCGCGGCGAGCTCAAGATCATCAACTCGGCGCTCAAGGAGATCCGCCACGCCTTTCGGGTCTTCGCTCCCTATCGGGGCGTGCGCAAGGTGACGATCTTCGGCTCGGCGCGCACGTTGCGCGGCGAACCGGCCTACGACATGGCTTACGAGTTCGCGGCCAAGATCGTCCGCCGGGGGTTCATGACCATAACCGGCGCCGGCCCCGGGATCATGGAGGCGGGAAACGCCGGGGCGGGGGTCGAGAACACGTTCGGTCTCGGCATTCGGCTGCCCTTCGAGCAATCGGTCAATGAGGTCATCGCCGGCGACCCCAAGGTCATCAACTTCAAGTACTTCTTCACCCGGAAGCTCATCTTCATCAAGGAGAGCGATGCGCTGATTCTCTTCCCCGGCGGCTTCGGGACCATGGACGAAGCGTTCGAGGTGCTGACTCTGGTCCAGACCGGCAAGTCGAAGCCAATGCCCG
>JBIOUT010000171.1:0-6105 GCA_044867365.1 Candidatus Eiseniibacteriota bacterium
CGGGCCGGCAGGTGGTGCATTGGCTGACGGGCTCCACGTCAAACCTCCGTCCGCGGTCTCAAGAATGACAAAGCGTCCGCCAACGGGATCTCCAACAGCCCAACCATTATTCTCATCGAAGAAGTAAATGCCGTTGATGGACCCTCCCGTTCCGCTGTAGACCTGAGCCCAGTCTTGGCCGCCGTTCGTCGTCCGCCAAAAGCGTCCCGGTTGATCGGCCACTACACATCGTTGACCGTCGAAGCCGAACAGCCCTGGAATCGCGAAAGAAGTAGGAACCGGACGAGACATCCAGTTGGAGCCTCCGTCCGTGGTAACCACCACCTGGCCGACATCGCCCGCAGCCCATGCGATCTCGCTGTTGACGGCCTGTACAGCCCACAAGATTTCGCCGCTGTTGGGTACTTGCTCGGTCCACATGCAGGACGCCGTCGAGTGGAATCCGAGCATGCCCATTACTAGCGCCCGTGCTGTTAAGGACCGTGAAAGTGGCTTCACAAACGATCCCTGTATCATCGGTACGACCCTTTAATGCGACCCCAGGTTTTCGCTTGCACCGGCATCAACGGGTCGCAGGCATCCCACCCCGGGGTTCCAACGCAGATTGACCCGAGCCGGAGCTGCTGAATCGGGTCTCTGGCGTCCAAGAGGGTGACACGGCCCTGGCAGTCCCAGATCTCCACCCGCTGTGAGCCCTGAATCGGGTTGAGCTGGGTGAGGCAGCCGCTTGCCCCAGCTAGGAAGTCGAAACGGACAATGATTACGGGGCCAGGGCCCTGAGCGCAGTCCCATGCACAGCCGTAGCTCATCGGAGGATGGCCGTCGGATTCCTTGCAAAGCATGTTGGGCCGACAGCCGAAAGCGATAGGCGGTTCATGATCGGGATCGAGAGTCCAGTCCACCGGCCAGGTGAAAGCCGTTTGCATGGCGATGACGGATTCGACGTTGTTCAAGAAAAGGTAGAGGCGGAAGTCCGTTGCAGGAGCGACCTGTGTGATGGGACGTATGGATCGGCAGTTCGGGAGACCGGCAGCCGTGCAGGTACCCGTGCCCGACGGGATCCGGGCGTGCAAGACGACCGTGAACTGATCGTTCGCCTCGGCGGCACTGGCAAGAATCCCGGCCACCAGTGCGATCGCAACCGGCGGGTAACGCGCCATCGGCCACTCCCGCGCAGAGCTATAGTGCCTTTACCGAGGGTAATCAGATCGAGCGGGACGCGCCCATCGTACCGGCAATCGAGACCCTCATCCCCCTACCGCAATCCCTTGTCCAAGGAGATCGGAGGCGCCATCAAGTCTCTCGCCTCTTTCGGTTCAAGATCCGCCCTCAGCCTCGCCACTCCAGCCCCGCAATGACCAATCGGCACTCGAACGTTGCTCATCGTCCACTGATGATAGCCGGGTTTCTCGATGGTGACCGTGTAAGAATTGCGAAAACCGCCAGCCGCCGCACAGTTTGATAGGTACATTTTCACCAGAGACCCCACACACACATGAAGGGAATCAAGATAATCGCCGGCCTGAACGAGGCCGCGAGCTCCTTCCGCGGCGGGTTCCCCGGTTCTCGCATCACGGACCGCCACCTCGACGAATGGCCCGGGTGCGTTATCTGGGCAGAAGAAGCCTTCATGCCCGAGAAGGGGGGCCACAACTCGCGAGCGAGACGCTCAACGCCGCTAGAGGGGCGAGCCGCTGAAACGGAGACTCATTAAAAAACCGATTCGACCGCGACATGAAGCTTACCGTTGAGCGGCCCGTCGCCTTCTCCGAGGCCGTAGTCGAGTCCGACAAGCCCGATGCGCGTCGCCACCCGGAGCCCGGCTCCATAGCCGATATGGACGGTGCGCGTCGGCTCGCCGGGCACGGCGAGGACGGTTCCCGACGTCGACACCTGCCCCAGATCGACGAAGGCGGCGACCCTCGACCCATCTTCTCCGAGAAGGAGCCGTTGCTCGACCTGCAGGAGAACGGTGCTCGATCCCCTGAACTGCTCCTCTCGATAGCCGCGGAGACTTGTCGTTCCTCCGAGGGGATAGAGCTCGTAGAACGGGATCAGCTTCTCATCGGACAGGATTCCCGCCGCTCGCAACCGAGCGACGCTGACCCAGCGGTTCCCGATCGGCGTCTCCCGCTCGAGCTCGCCGCTCAAGAGCGTGGCGCGAACCCGCGTGTCCCAATTCTCCCCTGCAAACTCCTCCCGCAGGCGGAGCTTTTTGCGCGCCAGTCGCACCTCGGTCGCCGCCCGCAAGCCTCGGGTGGGATTCCAGCGCGAGTCGCGGCTGTCGTAGGATCCACCGACCAGGAGCGCATGGCGAGCGGTGCCGCGCACCGGACCATCCGACTGCACCGTCGTCTCCCTTTCCCAGCCGGTCGTGAGGCTCCAGTCGGTCGCGAGTTCCATCTCTCCCCCCAGCGACCATGTCGTCCGGGTGTAGAGCGTGTCCTGGATCGTCCTTCCGATCCCCAGATGTCCGGTGACCGGTGAGCCGAGGATCCAGGGCTCGGCATAGCGAAGCTGATAGAGGGTGACCCCCTGACCGCGTCCCTCCCATCGGGCGCTGGCGCGGCGTCCGGTGCCGGCGAGGTTGCCGAGCCCGAGGTCGAAGAGCCCGGTGAGGCCCTGTCCCGATCCGGCGTAGCCGACGGCCCCCTGCATGGCGTTCGATCTCCCCTCGCTCACCCGAATGAGAAGCTCATTGCGCGTGCGATCCACCCCCTGAGTAAGCTCGATCGGCTCGATGCGAGCGAAAAGCCCCGAGCGGCGGAGCCGGGATTCCGCTTGCTCGAGTCGCGTTTGAACGAAGGGCTCGCCGGTCTCGAGTCCGGCGATCCGCTCGACGACCGCCGCCCGGGTAACCCGATTCCCCGACACGCGAATGGCGTCGACATTGACCGGGGTGCCCTCGTGCACCGCGAGAGTAAGGCGGACGCCACCCTCCCAGACCAGATCGCGCGGCTCGATCGAGGCGAACGGCCGCCCCTCATTCTCGTAACGGTCGAGAAGCCGCTCGATCCCGTCGCGGAAGGCGGCGGCGGCGAAGGGAGCTCCTTCCTTGAGCCCGAGGAGCCGGCGAATCTCGGCGTCGCTATGGAGATCGTTGCCGACGACATCGACATGAGCGAGGAGAGACGGACTCCCTTCCTCGATGATGAATCGGAGTCGCACTCCCCCACCGGCCTCGATCACCTCGACCGCATCGATCGACGCCTCGAGGTATCCCGCATCCCGGTAACCGGCGAGGATCGCCTCGACGGCCCGGGCAAGCATCGCGCCGTCCCATCGCCTGCCGACCCCGGCTCCATTCCCCAAAGAGGATTCGATCGCCCGCTCAAGAGCGAGACCCGACTTCACGTGAGCGCCGGCGAACTCGATGCCGGTAACCGTCCGTCCGCCGGCGAGAAGCGAGTCGGGCGGAAGCGCGGCGCTGATGCGCTCGACCGTCACCGAGCCGGCCGTCCCCGCCCCACCCGAGCGCGCGGCGCCGGGATGAGCAAGCAAGAGCGCCGCCGCTCCCACGGCTACCGCAGCCGCTCTCAAGGATGACGTGGTCGCACGCATGCTCATGGTCTAGAAGAACGCCCGCACGTCGAGTCGCGCGGTGTGATTGAAGCGCTGAGCCGGGAACCGCGACCCTTCGACGCCGCCCCCCACGGTCAGGTGGTCGGTCGCCCGGTAGTCCACGCTCACGTCGTACTCGCTCCTCGTCCCCACGCTCGAACCCACCCGATAGCTCGCCGGGAAGAGGCCCTGTCTTGCTTCGTGCACGTGCCGGTAGCGAAGATCCACTCGCGCTTGCCGGACATGGGTCGTGAGATTGGGCACGAGCTCGAGGATGCGGGTCTCGGCGTCGCCGCCCCGGTCGCGCTCGTTCTGGCGGCGGATGAGGAGACCGATCCGCGCCCCGCCCTGCGGGCGCGCGGTCAGATCGAGGCTCGTCGTCCCGGTGGCGAGATCGAGTCGGCTCGCCCCTCCTCCCTCGGCGAGCGCTGCTTCCTCCTCGATGGTCGAGCCCCAGGTGCGCTCGAGCTCGGCCGAGAGGAGCGACCACGGCGACGAGCGCAGTCGCACTCCCTGAGCCCGCGACCCGCGATCGTGCCGAACGCCCGCGATGCGATTATCGAGCTCGTCCTGCCGCTCGACCCGCAGGCGGAGCCCGAGAAGCCGGTTCCCTTCCAGGACATCCACATCCTGGCGGATCAGGAACGTGCCGCGGAAAGTTGCGTCATCCCGCAGATAACTGGACGGCGAGAAGAGATATCGCGGGCTCGCAAGCGGCAACCGACTCGATTCGTCGACCTGCATCGTGGTGCCGAAGCCGAGCGCGGCGAAGACCCTCGATGCCCCCGACAGGCGCTCGGGCGGGCCGAGAAAACGCTTGGGCCGGAGCTCGCCGCGAGTCGACAGGCGGAGCCGGGTGCGGAGATCGTCCCCGGTCCCGGCCTCGCCGCGGCGGAGCGCGTATTCGCCGCCAGCCCCCACGTAGCGGCCGAACTGGTCGTAGGCCCCCTGACCGGCGCCAACGAAGACGAGCTCCTCGGCCTCTCCCGAGACGTCGGAGGTCGTCACATCGAAATGACTCTCCGATTCGATCCCACCGGCATGCGACGAATGGAGAACGTCGGCCTGAATCAGGTCGGAGAGCCGGCGAGCACCCGTCGGGATCTCGGTCGTGACCCGGCGGGTGTACCCGCCGGCAAGCGATACGGAACCCACCCGCGGCACGTCGAGGCGGTAGCTCTGCTCCCAAGCGCGACTCTGATCGGCCCAGCCGCGCTCGGTGCCGAGATCGCGATCGAGCCGGCGGCGGAGATCGAAGACGAATCTCGAGCGCGCCGGCAAACCGACCTCGGTGCCGCCGCCCAACTGGGTGTAGACGAGCCCGCTCCGCACGTCGGGGCGGCGATCGATTCGCTCTTCACGATCGTAGTGAATGCGCGGGGTCAGGAACCCGAGAGTCGTCGACAGCTCTCCGGTTTCGAGATCGCGGGTGCGATCGCTCCGCACGAGTTGCGAGGTCTCCGGCCCGCTCCCCGGTGGATAGGGGGGCTTGACCTCGGACCCCGTCGTGTCCGGGGCATTCACCCGTCCGTCGCCGCGTTCGAGTCGAAAGCGTCCGGCGAGCCGGCGCGCGAGCCGGATCGAATAGGCGGTGCGCTCGCCTCCATAACCTGAGGCGGCAGTCGAGACCACCTCCGAGCCGACGGTGAGGCCGCGCAACGGAGTGATCGCCAGTCCGAGATCGCGCAGCCGCTCACCACGATCGAAGGCTCCGGCCGGCGCATTCCAGGTGTAGGCATAGTCGGCGGGCCGGATGCGGCCGAGGGAGCGGAAATGCGTTCCCACATCCCGATAGCCGCCGCTGAGCTCGAGCCCGAGCTTGCGACCTCCGAGATCGAGAGCGGGCGAGTAGGTCAAACCAAAGTTCTTGGCGTTGCCGCCGTTGTCGAGGTCGTCATGGCTCGAGAGCGTATTCAGGTCGAGACCGGAAACGGCGAGCTCGCTCTCGAGGACCAGGTCGTCGCCGATCCGACTTCGAGCGCCGATGTCGACGAGCCGGTGGGCAACCGGCGGGGCGAGCACCCGGCCCGGACGATACTCGCCGACTCCGAGACCGACATAGCGGTAGGCGTTCCCTCCGGCGGCGGTGAGCGAATCCGTGTAGTCGCCGGCCCCGGCCCCGACATGGACGAAGTGCACCTGATAATCGCCGAGCCGGGGGCCCACATACTGGTAGCGGCGGAGCGCCGGATCGTTCCCCAAGGCGACGTAATCGCCGGACCCGGCGCCGACGAAGACCCCGGCCGAGGACGAAAATGACCGGGTCGAGTCGCCCGCCGAGCTCAGGACCGCACGCTCGGCTTCGCTCAACTGGGTGAGCGGGCTACCGGCGTCGTCGGCCTCGGAGACGACCGACACCCGCAACGCAAGAAGACTGTCGCCGACGGCGGCGCGCCCTCCCCCGACATAGAAGTTGCGCTTGAAGGCCTCGTCGCTGAACTCGAAATCGACCGTGATTCGCGAATCCTTGGTGACCAGGCGCCGGGGGGTGAAGGTGATCTCGGCCCGCCCGTAGTCGATCGTGTAGTCGTTGTTCTCGCCTCT
>JBIOUT010000172.1:0-6902 GCA_044867365.1 Candidatus Eiseniibacteriota bacterium
CGGGATGGGCCCCGGAGAAGCTTGTCACCAAGCTCGGCATTCATCCGCGATCCGGTCGCGCACTCCGCTCCTTTATCAATGAGCGGCGAGTCCGCGCCGAGGTGGCCGAAAGCGCGATCGCCGCCTGGCGGGCCTGGTGGCGCGATCGGCAGGCGGGACCCCTCTCACCGGCTATGGTACCTTGGCAGCGAATGCCCGATCGAATGACGGCAGAAGCTCCGGCCTCTCGCATGCCATCGCTACGCGTGCCACGCACGCCGTTCATGCGCACGCCATCGCCCAGCATGCCATCACCGAGCATGCCATCACCGCATGCGCCGCCCACGGCAACGCTGCCCACGCCCTGACCGATGACGGCCGGACCCCGCCCGCTAGCGTATACGGCGGCGCTCGGCGCCGTCCTTCTCTGGATTGCGTTCTTCCTTGGCCCGGCCTTGCCGCCAGGTAAGGCGCTCCTCGCCGTGGATCTCCTCTTCCGCTTCCCACCCTGGGATGCCCGAGTAGCTCCCGATTGGGAGGCGTCGAATCACCTCCTCTTCGATCAAGCGGCTCAGTTCTATCCCTGGCGCCTCGTCGCGCGCCGGCTCGATTCGGCCCAACTGCCGCCGCTCTGGAATCCCTACTCGGGCACCGGCTCGCCGCTCCTCGCCAACGAGCAATCGGCCACTCTGGCTCCGATCGAGCACCTGGTGAGCGGCATTGACCCACCGCGCGCCGCCGTAGTCGCGTCCGCGGTTCGCCTGCTCGTGGCCGGCGGCGGCATGATTCTCCTCGCCGGATCGCTCGGGCTCAGTCCCGCCGCCGCGCTCTTCAGCGCGATCGCCTTCCTCGGCTCGGGATCGATCGCGCTCCTCCTCTATCATCCCAACGCCAATGTCAGCATGTGGCTGCCGCTCGCCGCCTGGCTTTCCTGGCGCCTGGCGCGGACGGGCGGCCCCCGCACCGCCTCGCTCCTCGCCCTCGTCCTCGGCGCCCAGCTCCTCGGAGGACACCCGGAGACGTCGCTCTACGTGAGCTTCGCTTCGGTGCTCTTCTTCGTCCTCGGCCGGGGAGCGGCGATCGCCGTTGCCGAGAAGAGCCAACGCGCCTTCTCTTCCTGGCTGCTGCTCGCCGCCGCCCATGTCGCAGGGATGGGGCTTGCGGCACCTCAGACTCTCCCCTTCCTTGAATATTTGCGGGAGGGCGCAGTTCTTCACCTTCGGAGCGGCGAACGCTTCTTCAATCCCCTGTCCTGCGCCGTGGGGATCTTCGCCCCCGAGCTCTTCGGCACCCCCGATCGCCCGAACACCTACTTCGGCCCGCGCAACTATCACGCGGTGGCGACTCAGTACGCGGGTCTCGCCACGCTCATTCTCGCCATAACGGCGGTCGCCCGGTGCGGGAGATCGGGCGTCGGCCACCCGAAGACCGCACATCGATTCATCGTCCTCGCTCTCGCCGCCGCTGCCGCTTTCTCTCTGTTCCTCGTCTATCCGACCCCTGTCTGGCGACTCGCCGGTCTCTTTCCGCCCTTCCGCATCGCCGCCCACGTCACCGGCCTCACTTTGATCTTCGGCTTCACTGCCTCGCTTCTCGGCGGATTCGGGCTCGATACGATCGCCGGTTCACGATCGGCACGACCGGCCGCTGCGGCGTCATTGCCGCGATGGCTGATCACGGCGCTTGCCGCCGCAGCGATCGTGTCCCTCGCCGCCGGACTCCTGCTTCCGCTCGCCCGCGACCGGTTGCTCGCCATCGGAGCCGAGAAGCTCGCCGAACGCTATGCCGGCGTGAGCCACGCCCGATCGCTCGCCTATTACCTCGACCGGGTGCCGCTCGTCTTCACTCAGCTCCAATGGACGCTCATCCGCACCGGTCTCCTCGGGATCACGCTCGCCGCGTTACTCGGCCTCGGCCCGCGCCTTCTTGCCGGAGCTATATCGCTCAAGTGGGTGCTCGGCGCCGGTTTGATCCTTCATCTCGCCATGGACCTCGCCCACTTCGGGAGAGGCTATGTGCCGGCAATCCCTGTCGCTCACGTCTTCCCGTCCGCTCCCGAGATCGATCGACTCGCCCATCTCCCCGGGATCGTGCGCGTTTTGCCCACCGGCCGCGCCCTCCCTCCCAACACGCTCACCGCCTATGGCATCGAGGATTTCCGGGTCCACGACGCTGTGGGCAGCGTCGCTCAATCGCGATTCGAGGCGGCGATGTCGAGCGCTCCGTTCCTCCGCCGACCGCTCGCCTCGTACGACCGCGCCCTCCTGGATGTCGCGGGAGTGGACATGGTCGCCACCGAGCCGAGCGAAACGGCTACCGATTCCGCCGGCTTCACGGTCGTCGATCGTGGCGCGATCACCCTGGTTCGCAACGATCGCGCCTGGCCGCGCGCTTTCTTCTGCGCCGGCGCGCGCCAGGGTGCCACCGATTCCGAGGCGGCCGCCGCCGCGGGTTCTCTCGCGGCGCTCGCTGCGAGCCCGCCTTCCGAGGTGGTGCTCACCCCGGCGAGCACCGGCAAGAACGTCGCTTCAACCCGGCAATGGCGGCTCGTGCGCAGCGTCTATCCCGGCCTCGATCGCCCGCCGCCGCCCTCCCTCACTCGTGATGACCGGGTTCTCGCCGCCGGTGACAGCGCCACGATCGCCACCGGTGACAGCGCCACCATCGAGATCGGGCGCCTGACTCACACGCCCCTCGAGGTCACGGCGGACATCACCGCTCCCGCCGATGGCTGGCTCGTTCTCCTCGATCAGGATTTCCCCGGCTGGGAAGTGCAGGTGGATGGCTCCCCCGGTCATTCGGCTCGCGCTTACGGTCTCTTTCGTACGGTCCAGGTGACCGCCGGTTCGCACGCGGTCAGCTGGAGCTACCGGCCGGCCAGCTTCGCCCGCGGGCTGGGTTGGGCGATCGCCGCCCTCGTATTCACCGCCGCCGGCTTCGCCGCAGGGGAGAGGCGAGATCGCAGTCGCAGCGGCTAGCGGACGATCTAATCGCGCCTAGCGGATGATTGCAGAAACGTGGGCCGCCGTCGCTCGACTCGCCGGCTCACCCATGAAGCCAAGGATGGCGCGGAAGCCGACGAAGGTCAGAATCAGGAAGGCGAGAATGGACGCGACTTCGGTCCACCGATAAGCGCGCGGCCCGCGGGTGATCCCCCAACTGATGAGAAAGGTCCACATGCCGTTGGCCAGATGGAAAGCGGCGCCGAGGATGCCGAGCGCATAGGTGGCCAGGGTGATCGGGCGGGTGAGTCCTTGGGCTTCGTGCGCCCAGCTGATAGGCACGCCGAGAAACACGTTCGAGAACCGGGTCTTGTAGACATGAGCGGCGATGAAGAGAACGAGCCCGATCCCCGACACTCGCTGCAACGTGTATTTGAGATTTCCGAAGTAGGGATTGCGGATGATGTTGGGCCTCGACTTGAGCGAGATGAACACTCCGAGCCCGGCATGGAAGGCGATCGGAAGATAGATCGCGAAGATCTCGAACCACGGCCAGAAGGGACGGCTGTAGAGCGCCTGCACCCGTGCGTCCCAGACTTCGGGCCCATGCCACGAGTAGTTGTGAGTGTAGAAGTGATAAATGACGAAGAGGCCGATGGGGACCACCCCGCTCAGCGAATGGAGCTTGATGAGGGTGAAGTAGTTTCGTCTGAACCAGCTCATCGGCCCTTCTCCCCCTCGACCACCACCCGCGACAGATCCCAGGTCCCGGTGAAGAGCTCGCGGACCTCGGCGAGAAGCGCCAGGCGCCGGCCGCGCACCCCCGCGTCGTCCACCATCACCATGACGTCATCGAAGAAGCGGTCGATCGCCGATCGGAGCCCGAGGAGCTCCGCCAGCGCCTCGCGGTAGCGCCGCCCGGCCGCCTGCTCGCGGATCCTCCCCGAAACCGCCGCCGCCGCCTCATGCAGATGGCGCTCGGCCGGCTCGCTCAAGCTTGACGGATCGAGGCGCGGAATCGACTTCGCCTCGGGACCGCGAAGAATATTGGCCACTCGCTTGTAGCCGATGACGAGCGGCACGAAGTCGGGAGAGGTCGAGTAGGCGGCCAGGGCTTCGGCCCGATGTCGGACATCGGCGGGATCATCCATCGATCCATGCACGGTCGCGTCGGCGAGGTCATAGCGAATGCCGCGTTCGGCGAGAAAGGCGTCGATCCGCTGGCCGAAGAACTCGAGGATCTCCTCCCGCACTTCATCCGGCCGGCGGCCGACGAGGAACGGAGCCAGGAGGGCAAGGGCGCGATCGATGAGGGAGGTGAGACTCACATGGCGATCGGTCTCGACCACGACTCTCAAGAGTCCGTTGGCCGCTCGCCGCACCGCAAAGGGATCCTCGGACCCGCTCGGGCTCCTGCCGGCGACGAAGGCGCCCACCACATGGTCGAGCTTGTCGGCAACACCCAGCGCCGCGCCGGCGAGCGAGCCGGGCAGCCGGTCTTCGGCGCCGCGCGGCAGATACTGCTCGGCGATTGCCGTGCACACCTCGCGGGCCTCGCCGGCGGCGCGCGCATACTCGGCGCCGATCACTCCTTCGAGGGCGGTGAACTCCTTGCCGTCCCGCACCATCTCCGACACTTGATCGACCTTGGCGAGTGCCGCCGCTCGGCGCACCACCGGCTCGATGGCCGGATCCCAGCCGCGAGCGACCTCGAGAGCGAGTTCCCCGAGACGGCGGGTCTTGTCCGCCAGGGTCCCGAGCCCTTCCTGCCACACCACCTGGCCGAGCTCGCCTTCCCGTCCCTCGACCCCGCGAGCGACATCACGCTCCCAATAGAAGCGCGCATCGGCGAGCCTCGCCCGCAACACCCGTTCGTGTCCCTTCCGCACCCGCTCGAGGTCGAGACCTCCCGATGCGGCCGGCCCATTGGCCAGGCACAGGAAAACATTCTTGAGCGCCCCCGCGCGCTGCTTCTCCGCCGAGCGCTGCCCCTCCTCGACGGCGAAATAGCGCTGGTGCGCGCGCATGGCCATGGTCACCACATCGCGGGGCATGGCCAGGAAACCGGCGTCGAAGCTCCCGCGCACCACGGTGGGGCTCTCCACCAGACAGGCCACTTCGGTGAGAAGATCGGGATCCTCGACCACTCGACCTCCCACTTCCGCGACCGCCGCCGCGAGCTGGCTCGCGATCACTTTCTCGCGTTCGGCGGCATCGAGGATGATGCCGCTCTCCCCGATCACCCGCAGATAATCGCCGGCGCTCGCCAATTTCCACGGCCCAGGTCGATGGAAGCGGAGGCCGCGGGTCTCGCGTCCGGCGGTGATGCCGTCGACGGCGACGGGCAGCACGTCCTTGCCGAGCAGAGCGACGAGCCAGCGGATGGGCCGGGCGAAACGAAGATCACCCGAGGTCCAATGCATGGTGCGTGGGAAGGTCATCGCCCGAGTCGCCTCGGCGAGCACGTCCGGCAGGACTTCGACCGCCGGCCGCCCCGGGCGGCGCACCCTGGCGAGCACGTACTCTCCCTTCTCGGTCGCCGTCCGCTCGAGCGCTTCGACCTCGACGCCCTGCCCGCGGGCGAATCCCTTGGCGGCAGCGGTGGGCCGGCCGGCGGCATCGAAGGCGACGCTCACCGCCGGACCGAGGGCGCTCCGCTCGAGATCACGCTGGCGCTCGGCGATGCCGCGAACGATGACGGTGAAGCGGCGGGGGGTGGCGTAGCTCTCGATCGTTCCATTATCGAGCCGCTCCTCTTCAAGCCGGCGGGCGAGATGCCGGCCGAGGACGTTCAAGGCGGGAATCAGATAGGACGCCGGGATTTCCTCGACGCCGATCTCGTAGATGAGATCGCGGCTCATTCGCCGTCCGCCGCCCGAGCAGCCTTCTCTGCCGCCGCCTCTTTCGAGCCTTCCCTCGCCCGCGCTGCCTTCTTCCCCCCCTCCGTTTTCTTCCCCTCCTCCAAAGCCGCGATCGTGCGTCTCGCCTCCTGATCGAGAAGCGGATAGCCGAGCTCTCGCCGTTGATCGAGATAAGCACGGGCGGCGCGACGGGCCAGCCTCCGCACCCGGGCGATGAACGTCACCCGCTCGGCCGGGCTCACCGCCCCGCGCGCATCGAGCAGGTTGAACAGATGCGAGCACTTGATGCAGTAGTCATAACCGGGGAGGACGAGGCCCATTTCGAGGAGGCGCATCGATTCCGCCTCGAAACGAGTGAAGAGATCCCGGCAGAGCTCGGGGTTCGATTGCTCGAAATTGAAGACCGACCACTCCCTCTCGCTCGCAACGTGCAGCTCCTCCCAGCGCATGCGCTCCGACCAGCGCAGATCATGGAAGCGCTCCACCCCCTGCAGATACATGGCGATGCGCTCGAGGCCGTAGGTGATCTCGGCGGTGATCGGTTCGAGGTCATAGCCGCCGCATTGCTGGAAATAGGTGAACTGGGTGATCTCCATCCCGTCGAGCCAGATCTCCCAGCCGAGACCCCACGCGCCGAGGGTGGGCGACTCCCAATCGTCCTCGACGAGTCGCACATCATGGCGCGCCAGATCGAGTCCGAGCGCCCGCAGCGAGCCGAAATAGAGGTCGAGAACGTCAGGAGGGGACGGCTTGAGCACCACCTGGTACTGATAGAACTGCTGCACCCGGTTGGGGCTCTCGCCGTACCTCCCGTCCTTCGGGCGGCGCGAAGGCTCGACATAGGCGGCGGCCCATGGCTCCGGACCCAAGGCCCGCAGGAAAGTGACTGGATTGAAGGTTCCCGCTCCCACTTCGCTCGGATACGGCTCGAGGAGGATGCAGCCCTGAGCGGACCAGTAGTGCGCCAGGGCCTGGATCATGTCCTGGACGGTCATGCTCATAGCTCGACCCCGACCTCCGCCGGCGGGGACGACGCCATCGCGCCGGCGTCATCGACCCCGATCTGCACTCCGACGATTTCCCTCACCCCGATCATCTCTTGCGCCACCTTGAGCGACCG
>JBIOUT010000173.1:0-11042 GCA_044867365.1 Candidatus Eiseniibacteriota bacterium
CCTCTACGAGCACATGGTCGATCGCGAGATCGGCCAGCTCGAGAAAGCCGAGGTGCCTCCACCCAAAGTCGTCTACGCCGAGAGCACCAATGCCTGCAATGCCGTCTGCGTCATGTGTCCTCGGGACGCCATGGAGCGGACGATCGGCATCATGTCGATGGATCTCTTCCGGAAGGTCGCGGACGAATGTGCGGAGTGGGGAGTGGAGGAGCTTCGCCTCCACAACTTCGGCGAGCCGCTCATCGACGTCAAGCTCTACGACAAGATCGAGTACGCCAAGCAGAAGGGAATCAAGACCACCACAATCTACACCAACGGCGCGCTCCTCTCCGGAGAGAAGGCAAGGAGCCTGATCAACGCCGGGCTCGACAAGCTCTACATCAGCTTCGACGGCGCCACCAAGGAGACCTTCGAGGCCATCCGCACCCCGCTCAGCTTCGATCAAGTGTCGGAGAACGTGCGCAGCTTCTATGCCCTCCGTCGCGAGATGGCGTCGGAGACGCCGAAGGTCTATCTCACCTTCACCAACATCCGCCAGGGCAAGGAAGAGGTGGAGCGATTCCGCAAGGACTGGACTCCCCATTCCGACAACGTGTTCATCATCGACGTCCACGATTGGGCGGGGCAGGCGGAGGTGACGTTGCACGAGCCCAACCACGGGCCGCGGTGGCCGTGCGTCTATCTGTGGAAGTCGATGACCGTCCTCTATTCGGGAGAGATCACTCTTTGCTGCATGGATATCAAAGGGGCGGAGTCGGTAGGTAACGCGAGCCGGCAATCGCTGCGTGAGATCTGGCATGGCGCGACGATGAAGCGGATCCGCGACGCCCACCGCCGGCACCAGTACGGCGAGGTCAACCTCTGCAAGGGGTGCTCCTTGAATCGCATGTGGTCGCTTTACGACTGACCCGGTTTCCCGGGTCGGGGCCCACCGTTTCGTGGTCCCGAACCGGGCTTCTCATCGAACCGCCACGATGAGATGCGCGAAAGCCCGCCCGACAGGGTGGGCTTTCGCTTGGGGGTAGCCTGCTCTTCCCCCTAAAATCCGGGAATGCGGTCGACCGCAAGCTCGGTCTTGCTCATCGGAGCGGCATTCCTTCTCTTCTATCCATACCGGCACTTCACGACCGACGACGCGTTCATCCACTACCGATTCGCCGAGAATGTCGCCGCCGGCCACGGCTTCAGCTACAACCCGGGAGTCCCAACCCACGGCGACACCTCGCCGCTCTGGGTGCTCCTTCTCGTGGCGATAGCCCCGCTTGTTGGAGGCGCTCCCGCGGCGGCGAAGCTGCTTGCTGCGGCATCCCTCGCCGCCGCTCTCGCGCTCTTCGCCGCGCTAGCCCGCCGCCGACTGCCCGAGCCCCGCTGGGGCGGCGCGGCAGTCACGGTTCTCTTTCTCCTCGATCCCTGGCTCCGCAAGTGGGCGCTCTCCGGCATGGAGACGCCGCTCGCGGTGGCCATCGCCCTTGCCGCTCTTCTCCTGCGTGCGCGGGCGCGCGAGAGAGCACGGCTCGATCCCTGGACCCCGCTTGTCCTCGGCGCCGGCATCCTGGTGCGACCCGAGTGCGTGCTCCTCGTCGTGGCTCTGGCCATCGACATCATCGTCACAGGCGGCAACCGCCGGGGCGCCAACCTCGCTCTCCTTGCGGTGGTGACCGGCTTCGTGGTCGCGCCGTGGCTCGCCTACGCCAAGGCCACCTTCGGCGTCTTCCTGCCCAATACCCTCGACGCGCGCCGCGACCTCCAGTATTCGTTCGCTTATCGACTGGGAAAGATGGGCAAGATTCTCGCCAGCGCCTACGTGGTGCCAATCGCCGCGATTCTCGCTGCGCTCGCGATGGGCCGCGGGCGGCGCAGGGAGCTTCTCTTCCCGATGGCGAGCGTGGCTCTCGTCCTCGGCTTCTATTTGGCCTGGGGCGTGTCGGTCGGGGCGCGCTATCTGCTTCTCGTCATGCCGTTCGTCGTTCTGGCAGGATATGCGGCGCTTGTCGATCTGCTCGCCGCCCGGCACAGGATTCGGTTGGCGGCGCTCGCCGGCTCCGCCCTTCTCTTGCTCGCGGTCGAGGTCACTGCGGTGCGCTTCGTCACCCGGTGGCCCGAGGGAATGGATCCACGCCTCTTCGAGCTCGCCCGCTGGCTCCGCGATCAAACGCCCGGCGATGCGGTGGTCGCGGCGCACGAGATCGGGGTCATCGGGTACGTGTCGGAGCGGCGCATCCTCGATCTCGCCGGGCTCGTCTCACCCGAGGTCGCCCCGGTGTCACGCACCGGCTCGGTGGCCAAAAGCATCGAGGCGGCACGCCGCCGCGGCGCACCGCCTCCGGATTACCTGGTGTGGAACTCGAACGTCACTCCCGACCGCGTCCTCCTCGATCACATGGCCGGCCGGCTCGAGCCGCTCGTGAGCCGCGAGGTGCAGCGCGAGGGCAGCTCCCACGGCGGCGGCTCACAGATCTACACCATCTATAAAGTACACCCGCACTAAAGCGGCACCCGGCGCCGCCTTTCGGCGGTTCGCCGGGTGCATCACGATCGCTGACGATGGCTAGGGATTGCGGAAGGCCGCCTTGATCCCACCCCAGGTCGCCGCCGCGACCGGGGTCGCGCTCTCGATGGTGAACCGGGTGACGTAGCCGTCATCGCCTTCGGACGAGCCGGTAACCGCGTTCGAGCCGAAGGCCCACAACCGGTCGGTCCAAGGCGTTCCGCCATTTCCGAGACCGGTCCCCGCCGAGTCGAACTGGGACGATGTCGCATTGCTGAAGGTCTTGATCTCCACCAGCAGGTTCTGGGCCCCGGTGTAAACGAAGATCGGGTTGAGGTTGACGAGGATGTCGAAAACGTTCGGGTTACCGGCGCTCGAGATGTTGATGACACCATCGACAACGAGCGTCACGTCACCGCCGTAATTATTGGCAAAGGTCGTGCTCATACCGTTCGGGCCCACGGCCGTATGGCAGTGGCGAACCTCGGTGTCGACATTCGTGTTGAAAGGATTCCCAAATGCCTCGTCGACGCGGAAAGCGAGCTGGGTGATGACTCCGGTCAGACCCCCGAACTGGCTAGCCAGGTAGACCTGCTGGTGCCGCATGGGAGAGCCGGCATTGAACGGGAAGGCATTGTTCGACGGACCGGCGACGTTGGTGTTGCCATTGGGGATAACCACGGTCGCGGCCATGACGGGAACAGCCGAGATGGCGACGATGACGAGGGCAGTCACCATCCAGCCGAATGTTGTAACCTTGCGCATGTTGCCTCCTCTTGCAGCCTCCGCGGCGGCAACTCGGAGTGAGGGACCGCAGCGGCTCGGATTTTGTTGTACAACCTCGCGTGCGCGACAAAACTGCCGAACAACCGGTGCGTCCCATCCTTCCCTGCGGCGCCTCCGAACCGAGTGCACTGGTTACATTGATATCATACAACACTTTGCAAGGATATGCAAGCATTGGGACCGAAGACTATCGCCTAGATGAGAGCCTCCGCCACCAGCTCGGCGATGTCCTTGACCTCGACCGCGGCTCCCTTCTCTTTCACTCCATCGGAAACCATCGTCATGCAGTAGGGACAGGCGCTTCCAATCGTGCGCGCCCCCGTGCCGAGGAGCTCTTCCACGCGCTCGATATTGACCTTCTTGCCGGTGTGCTCCTCCATCCACATGCGACCGCCGCCGGCGCCGCAGCAGAAGGATTTGTCGCGGATGCGGAAGCCCTCGCGCGGCGAGCGGCCGGTAGCGGCGGCGATCGCGTTGCGAGGCTCGTCATACACCTGGTTGTAGCGCCCGAGATAGCACGAGTCGTGATAGACGACATCGGCGCCGGTCGTCTTGAGCTTGATCCGTCCCTCGGCCACCAGCCGGCCGATGAACTGCGAATGATGGATGACCTCGAAGTTGCCGCCGAATTCCGGGTACTCGTTCTTGAGGGTGTTGAAGCAATGCGGGCATGCGGTGATGATCCGCTTCACCTGGTAGCGATTCAGGATCTCGGCGAGCTCGGTCATCATCGATTGCGCCAGGTACTCGTTGCCGATCCGGCGGGCGCACTCGCCGTTGCAGCGCTCCTCGCGGCCGAGCACCGCGAAATCGACCCCGCCGGCACCGAGGATCTTGATCACCGCTCGGGTCACCCGCTTGTTGCGGTCGTCATAGGAGCCGGCGCACCCGACGTAGTAGAGATACTCCGCTTGCGGATGATCGGCGAGAGTGCGCACCTCGAGCCCCTCCGCCCAATCGAGCCGTTGTTCGGGCGGCAGCCCCCACGGGTTCGACTGGGTTTCGAACCCGCGCAACGCCCCTCCCGCCTCCTTGGGGAAACGCGACTCGGTGAGAACGAGATGCCGCCGCTCATCGACGATCTTCTGCACATGCTCGATGAGCACCGGACAGGCCTCGACACAGGCGCCACAGGTGGTGCACGCCCAGAGCTCCTCCTCGCTCGTATAGGCGCCGATGATTCCCGGATCTTCCGCCGCGGGCGCCTGCTCCCCCGCGTTGGCTCCATGGCCATTGCCCTTCGCCAATACCTCCCGGCTCCGATCCGCGGCATAAGCGCGGATGTCGGTGATGATCTTTCGCGGATCGAGCGGCTTGCCCGTAGCATTCGCCGGACAAACGCTCGTACAACGCCCGCATTCCGTACAGGAGTATCCGTCGAGAACATCTCGCCAGGTGAAGGACTCGAGCTTATTGGCGCCGAAGGTCTCGAGCGATTCGTCCTCGAGATCGAGACGGGTGAGCCGGCCGACCGGCTCGAGCTTGCGGAAATAAACGTTCGGGGCGGCGGTGATGATGTGGAGATGCTTGGAGAAGGGGAGATAGCAGAGGAAACCGAGGACGATGACCACATGCGCCCACCACGAGAAGGGATAGAAGACGGCGCTGGCCGCCGGCGTGACGCCGACGAAAAGCGCGGCGACCACTCGCGAGAACGGTTGCCAGGCGAGTCCCGACCCCTCCGGATGGCCGAGAGCGATCGCCGCTCCGCGGGTGGTGAGGAGGGTGACCATGAGGCCCAGGATGAGGAGCAGGATGATGATGCCGTCGATTCGCGAGTGACGGTCGAGGCCGCGGAGCCGCGGCGGAGTGAAGAAGAGACGCCGGGCGAGAGCATAGATGCATGCGACCGCCACGAGGAAGGCGAGCAGGTCCTGCCCCCAGGTGAGGGCTCCGTAAACCGGCTCGCCCAACCATGAGAAGCTCCATCGGCGATTGAGGCCGATGGCAAAGATCTCCACCGTGCCGACGGTCAAGATGACGAATCCCCAGAAGATGATGAAATGCATGAGACCGGGAATCGGATCCTTGAAGAGCTTCTTGTTGCCGAAGACGAAAACGGCGAGACCTTCGATCCGCTTGAGTGGCTGATCGGTGCGCGTGAGGGGATGCTTGGCGAGCCGCATCACCCGATACAGGCGCCGGGCGCGATAAGCGAAAAAGACCGATGACGCAATGAGGAGGATGGCCATCGCCAGGCTCGAGGCGGTCATGATGACGGCCAAAGTAGCCAATGATTCCCGGCTTGTCAAAGAACTGCGGGCGCGGGAGCGCATAGCACATGCCGCGGCTGCGCCCCGGCGTCGTTGTCTCGCGCCCCCCCGTCGCCTAGAATCGCTGGGCAGCGCGGCATGATCTAAGAGGTGCAGCGCACCAACTCCAAAGGATCAGGAGGGGAGATGGGGGTTCGAAACGTCATCATCATCGGGTCGGGCCCGGCCGGGCTCACCGCCGCGCTCTATGCCTCGCGAGCCAACCTCAAGCCCCTCTGCTTCGAGGGTTCCGGGGCGGGCGGCCAGCTCATGACCACGACCGACGTCGAGAACTATCCCGGCTTCCCCAAGGGCATCATGGGCCCCGCCCTCATGGAGGACATGCGGGCCCAGGCCGAGAGATTCGGCACCGAGCTCCTCCGCAAGGATGTGGACGCCGTCGACTTTTCGCGCCGTCCCTTCAAAATCACCTCCGACGGCAAGGACTACTTCGCCAAGGCGGTCATCATCGCGACCGGCGCCTCTCCCCGGCATCTCGGGCTCGACAACGAGATGAGGCTCACCGGCCGCGGCGTATCGACCTGCGCCACCTGCGACGGCGCCTTCTTCCGGGACGAGCATTTGGCGGTGGTCGGCGGAGGGGACTCGGCGCTCGAAGAAGCGATGTTCCTGACCCGCTTCGGGCAATCGGTGACGGTGATCCATCGCCGCGATGAGCTCAGAGCCTCGAAGATCATGCAGGACCGCGCCTTCAAGCTCCCGAAGCTGAGCTTCATCTGGGATTCGGTCGTGACCGAGATTCTCGAGATGGCCAACAAGGTGACGGGGATCCGGATCCAGAACCTGAAGACGAAGCATGAGAAAGAGCTCCTCACGACCGGCCTCTTCGTCGCCATCGGCCACGTGCCCAACACCAAGCTCTTTGCCGGGCAGATCGAGCTCGACTCTCAGGGGTACATCGTCACTCGCACCGGCTCCACCGCCACCAACATCGAGGGCGTGTTCGCCGGCGGCGACTGCGTCGATCACGTCTATCGCCAGGCCGTGACTGCGGCGGGGATGGGCTGTGCGGCGGCCATCGACGCCGAGCGCTGGCTCGCCGCCCGCGAGCACGACGAGCAGGCGATGGAGTCCGCCCCGGCCGTCACCGCACGCTCGGACTGAGAGACGCCCGGCTGCGATGGCGACCTCTCCTCGAACCGCATTCATCCTGATCATCGGGGATGAGATCCTGCGAGGAGAGGTGAGCGACGAGAACGCGAGCTACCTCGCTCGCCAGCTCACCGCTCTCGGCATCCAGGTCGTCGGCATGCAGGTCGTCCCCGATCGCATCGAGGCGATCGTCGCCGCGATTGGGCAGGCGACAGCCGAGGCCGAGGTCGTCTTCCTATCCGGCGGCATCGGCCCCACCCATGACGACCTCACTCGCCAGGCGGTGGCGCAGGCTTTCGGCCGCATCTCCGAACGTCACGCCGAGGCCGAGGCCCGACTCCGCCAGGGATATGGATCCGGCATCACCGCGGCGGAGCTGGCGATGGCGGATCTTCCAGTAAGCGCCCGTCTTCTTCTCGGCCGCCGAACGGGAGCCTTCGGCTTCGCCGTCGAGGGAGTGCACGTGCTTCCGGGAGTGCCACTCCTCCTCCGCGAGATCTTCGATCATCTGATCGAGAGCTGGGAGCCGGCGGCTTATTTCAGAGAGGAAGTCGTGACCCACTTCCGGGAAGGCAACCTCGCCGATGGCTTGCGCCGGATTCAGGAGGAGCACCCGGCGGTGGCCATCGGTTCCTATCCGGTGCGGACCGCCGAAGGTCACCGAGTCAAGATTGTGCTGAGGTCGAGCGACCGGGAGGCGCTCGAGCACGCACGAGCACGGGTGAGAGAGCTCGTCGAGGGCGGCGTCGGGCTCGTCGGTGTGCCGCCGTTCCACCCGGAAGGAGCGTCGACGCGCCGCCCGCCGGGATGACGGGGACGATCGATATCGCCCGCCTACGCGCCGAACGGCTTCATCGCTGGCATCTGGCCGGGAACCCGCTGGCCGGCGTCGACGAGGCACTCGTCTTCTTCCGTCACACCGGATTCTGCTTTTCACATCGGGCACGGACCTTTCTCTTGCCGTCCTTCGTCGAGGCCATCGCGGGATCGAAGCAGGACGTCCCCGCCTATGCCGACGCCTCCGGTCATCCGCTCTATAAGCGTTACGTCGCCATTCGCCGCGATCCCCGGGTGCGGCGGCTCGTCCTCGAAGCGCCGATCATCCATCGCCGGCATACGCAGATCGTTCGTGATCTCGTGCCCGACTTCGCCCGGATCCTCGCCGATCCGCCGCTTACCGATCGACGCGCCCCGGAGTCCCGAGCCGCCGCCGAGCGGGTGATTCGGGTGGTGGCGGATCGAGGGGCATTATCGAAGCGGGCGCTTCGCCTTCTCCTCGCCCGGGGCTCGCGCGGGCTCAAACCGGCAATGCTCGATCGGGTGCTCCTCGAGCTCGAGAGCCGGCTCCATCTCGTCACCGTGGATTACAACGACAAGGAGGGCGCCTTCTATGATCTCTTCGCTCGCGCCCACCGCGCGCTGGCGGAGCGGTCGCGACACCGGACTCGATCGGGGAGTCTCGATAGGGTTATCGAGCGCTATGTGCGCTCGGCTGTCGTCGTCGAGCCCGGGCGAGTGCGCGAAGTCTTCCGCGGCATCGACGGCGCCGAGGAGATCGCCGATTCCCTCGCCCGCTTGACTGGAAAGGGTCGCCTTGCTCGGGTTCGAGAAGGAGCCAACGAGTGGCTGGTCGTTGGCCGGAGCACGACGCCGCCGTGCTAGGATCGCCTCGATGATCGATGCCGGCCCTCATGGAAGCGACATTCCCGAAGAGGTGCGCTCCCTTTTCTGGGATGCGGACATCGACGAGGGTGTGATCGCCCGCTCGCCCGCTTACATCATCGAGCGGGTACTCGAGGAGGGATCGCCGCTCGCCATTCGCTGGCTCCGCCGGCGCTACGGCGATGGAACGATCGGCGACGTGGTGCGCAGAAGCAAAAGGCTCAGCCGCTGCACCGCCAACTACTGGGGCCTCTTTCTGCGGATCCCGACAGCGGAAATCGAATGTTTGAACAGGCCCTCGACGGCGACGCCCGAGCCGTTCTCGTAACGATCGGCCGGGTTGCCGATCTCTCCGGATTCTATCTGGGAGGAGGCAGTGCGGTAGCGCTCCACTACGGCCACCGCCTGAGCCATGATCTCGATTTCTTTACCCCGGAGCCTTTCCCCGAAAAAGCTCTCACCGAGCAACTCAGCCCCCTAGGCCGCTTCGAACTTGACCGGCTCACTCGAGGAACAATCGTCGGCCGGCTCAATGGTGTCCGCCTGGCCTGTTTCCACTACCCCTATCCCCTGCTCGAGGCAACCGAGGACTTTGCTGGCGCACGGATCGCCCGCCCTTTGGACCTCGGTGCGATGAAGCTGGCTGCGATCTCGGCGCGAGGGGCTCGCCGAGACTTCATCGATCTTTACTGGATCCTCCAGTCGTATCCGCTCGACCAATTGCTCACCGCTTACACGCGTAAATACGGCGCCTCCGAGCGGGCGCTGCCTCATCTCTTGCGGAGCCTGGCGTACTTTCAGGACGCCGATGCGGAACCCATGCCCCGCATGCTTGCCGATACGGATTGGGAAGCGGTGAAACTCCGGTTGTCGACTGAGGCAGAGCGAGTCGGTCGCCACCTCTTCTGACTCAATTCGCCGATCGCGCCCCAACGCAAGAAGCCGGGAGCGGCTTTCGCCGCCTCCGGCTTCTATACACCCAACCTTGTACTCAGAGACTACTGATAGATCGACTTGATGGCTCCCCAAGTGCTCGCCTCGACCGCCGTGGCGCACTCCCGTCCCTCGATGATGAACGGTAGGCCTTGTGAACAAGCCTGAGGGCCCCCGTCGTTCAGGGGACCCCACACTCCTGCGATCGACTGCCTTCCATTCCCCGTAACGCACTGGCCGAGAATGACCAGGGGGTTGGCCCACGGTCCGGAGAAGGACGCGCTGCCAGCCGTCTGCCAATCGATCCAGTAAGTGCCGCCATTGAGCTGGACTCCCGCAGCGCAAACATTTGCAAAGATGGGACGATTGGTTGCGCCACAAGGAGCGGACTGCAGTGTCCGATAGGTCTGTGACCACGTCGAGGAACCCAGCCGGTTGGTGCTGGTGTCACCAAAGATAACCACGCTGCCTCCGTCACCCGGACGGCCGCTCCAGATCTGGTAGTTCACAGCGGTCATCGTTGACGCACCAGTGCCCGCACCGGTTTGATAGGCGAAAAACGTAATGGCATCAATCTGCCAGCAGGCCCCCGCCGGGACGGTGAAGTCGTCAGCAACGCGATTGTTGGCGCTCTGCTGATGCCCGAATCCAAAAACCGTCATGCCAAGCGAGGCGTCTTGAAGTTGGCTTTCGAAGTTGGCTCCACAAGGCCCGGTGCGGAACGGACCATTGTCGTAAAGGGTAACGGAATCCAAGGGCTCGGTCCAAACCGACCCTTCCTCCGGCGGCACATTCCAGACAGCGGTAGCGTCGTCGTCCACACCCGTATTGGCTGCCCACGCCGGGATTGCGGCAAAGGCACATGCCAGGACTGCAATAGCCAAGTAACGCATGGTGCTCTCCCTGGTTTCGCTCCATCGGTACCGGGCACCGAGGAAATGTCCGAGCTTCGCGCGATCCCGCTGGGGGGCGGCGGCCGTGGATCTCACTGAAGGTACGATACTAACATAGGTTAACAGGTATGTCAATGGCCATGAGGAGGAG
Organism: Candidatus Eiseniibacteriota bacterium; assembly: GCA_044867365.1. Classification (GTDB taxonomy): domain Bacteria; phylum Eisenbacteria; class RBG-16-71-46; order CAVPCR01; family CAVPCR01; genus JBIOUT01. Next base: position 10,279 of record JBIOUT010000173.1, read on the forward strand.
ATTCAGAGCATCGATAGACAACACGCCCGTCAACTATTGTGGCGATCACCGCATCGGATTTCAGCAAATCCCGGGGAGGAGCGACAGCCGGGTCGAAGGCCAGTACCGTCAGGTCGGCTCGAACCCCAGGCGAGACACGGCCATTCTCTTGCTCGGAAAAAGATGCAAACGCAGCGCCTGATGTTGCTGCGGACAGGGCCTCCCGCGCAGTGATTCTCTCTTCCGGGATCCAGCCGCCTTCGGGATGTCCCGTCGTGTCCTGGCGGGTGATCGCCGCATAGAGCTCGAGAAGAGGCCGGTGGGATTCGACCGGAAAATCCGACCCCAGGGCGAGAACAACTCCCGAATCGAGGACCGATCGCCAGGCGTACGCACCGCGCAAACGATCGTGGCCCAGACGCTCCTCCACCCAGGGCATGTCCGAGGTCGCATGGGTCGGCTGCATCGAGGCGATGATGCCGAGCTGCGCCAGGCGCGGCAGATCGAGAGGATCGACCCGCTGCAGGTGCTCGATGCGGAGCCGCGGATTAGCCAACCGCCCGCGGCCGGCGGTTGTTCCCGGCGGGATCGACGCCCGCACTGCCTCTTCGTAGGCATCGATCGTCATCCGGATGGCCGAGTCCCCGATCGCGTGGGTCGCGGTCTGGAACCCGGCGGCGATCGCCTTGCGGGTGATCGCGGCGATCTCGTCGCGCGGCGTCACCGCGAGACCCCGATGACCCGGGCGATCGGCGTAGTCGGCGAGCAAGAGGGCGCCGCGCGAT
>JBIOUT010000174.1:0-11172 GCA_044867365.1 Candidatus Eiseniibacteriota bacterium
CAGGGCTCGCGCTTGGTCGGCGCGGGCGAGCGACTCTTCCCAGCGTTCGAGGCCACCGAGGCAGTTGGCGATGTTGAGCAGCGAATTGATCTCCCCTCTCCGGTCGCCGATTTCGCGATGGATCTCCAGGCTCTCGGTGCAGCGCTCGATCCCCTCGACAAAGTTGCCCAGCATGTAATTGAGGTTGCCGAGATTGTTGAGGGGGGTCGCATGCACCCCCCGCTTCCCGAGCTTGTTCTTGAGCGCGATCGACCGCTCGTAATACTGGATGCCCTCGGCGAAGAGACCCAGGTTCTTCGCCGTCACTCCCAGGTTGTTGAGCACACCGGCGGTGCGGGCGACATTGCCGACCACCTCGAAGATGTTCAGGGCCCTCTCCAGGAACTCCCTCGCCTTGGCGTGGTCACCCGTCTGGATGTAAATCGTGGCGATCGAGTTGAGGACCGACGCCGATTGCTCCCGCTCCCCCTCCGCCTCCCAGATGGCGAGCGATTCCTTGAGCAGGGTGATCGCGCGCGAGTTCTCACCTCTCTCGGCGTGGACGTTGCCGAGATTGAAGAGGACGGAGGCCATGCCCTCGCGGTCGGCGAGGCGGGTGAAGACGGCGCGCGCCTCCTCGCAGCGGGTGATCGCCTGATCGTAATCACCCTGAGTGCGATGGACAGTGGCCATAGAAAGAAGGAGACGGGCGAGCCCTCGCTCGTCGCCCGCTTCCTGGCGGAGGGCGTAGCTTTCTTGCAGTCGATCGAGCGCTGCACGCACGTCGCCGCGACCGAGCTCGAGGATTCCGATCTCGTCGAGAGCCGCGGCCATCCCCGAACTGTCCGCGAGCTCGCGATAGGTGGTGAGTGCCTGGTTCAGCTGGTCGAGCGCTTCCTCGATCTGGCCGCTCTTCGCCAGAACCCGGCCGAGGGCGGTGGCGGACTGGGCGACACCCGAGCGGTCCCCGGTGCGATTGAAGATGTCGAGCGCCTGACGGTAGGGTTCCTCGGCTTCACGCAGTCGGCCCTGGCGAAAGAAGGCGTCGCCCGAAGTGACGAGGATGGCGCCGAGACGCGCCACGTCGCTTTTGCTGCCGAGAATGACGTCGAGCTCGGACATGGGGGTTTGGGACAGTGCCTCGTAGGCCATGAAGGGCCCGCGAAGGCTCTCCATCCTTGCCGGCTGGCCTCAGGTCCCGACTGTAAGGCTAGCCTAACACCGGCGCAACGCCTTTCCCTGGCTTCCGGTCGCAACTTCCTATCGATGGATGGATTAGCGGGGTAGCTGCCGAGGCGAGGGGGAGTGGGTTGTGGTCCTAAGCCGCCAGCCGGTCGCCCTCGTCACCGGCGCCGGCATCCTCCGCGATGGCAGTCTCCTCGGCTCCAGCTTCGGCGGCGAGCAGAGCCTCCTGGATCGCGTCGAGTTGAGCGATGAAGATGTGGACGATGGTGGGATCGAGCTGCGAGCCCGACGCCTGCTCGAGCGCGGCCGCGGCTTTCGCTGCGGTGACTTTCGCAGCCGTCCCGTTGCGGCGAGTCGTGATGGCGTCGAAGGTATCGGCGACGGCGATGATTCTCGAGACGAGAGGAATCGTCTCGCCCGCGAGCTGGTCGGGGTAGCCCTGGCCGTCGAAGCGCTCATGATGATGGCGGACGCCCAGCCTCGCCCCCTTGAGCCAGACGAGCGGTTCGAGGAGCTTCTCTCCTTTCGCCGGATGCTGCCTGACGACCTCCATCTCCTCGCGAGTCAATATGCTCGGCTTCTCGAGGATGTGATCGGGAGATCCAATCTCTCCGAGATCATGCAGCAGGGCGGCCCAGCTCAATTCGGCCCGGGCCTCGGGATCGAGCCCCAGGAGCTCGCCGAGCTCGTCGCAGGCGATCTGAACCCGCCGCGAATGACCGCGAGTCGCGGGTTGTCTTTCTTCGAGCGTCATGACCAAGCTCCGCAAGGTCCGCTCGATCAGGGTTCGCTCGATGGCGCGGGATGCCGCGGCTTCCTCGAGCTCGCCGAGCCCCTCGAGAAGGCGGACGAACCGGGATACCCGCTGGGCAGGCGCGATCACCAGGAACTCGCCGCCGCCCGCCACCCGCAGCACTTGGCCGTGGACGCAGAGATCGGATTGCCCGAGACCAAGCGACCGCCTCACCTCGCTACAACAGTGGACGTAGATGGCCGGAGTTTCGCGACGGCAGCGGACGCAGGCTGGGGCGGCGACGAGCGAGATCGTCTTCCCCCCGTTCTGCCCCCTGAGGTCAATACCCGCTCCTGAACATTCGGCGGCCTCTTGAAGGACTCCTGCCGAGAGTTCGGGTTTGGGCCCGCCGACGGAATCGGGTTTTTGGCCGTCGACAGGGTTGGGTTTGTGCCCTTCGACGGGTCCGGATTTGTGCCCTTCCACGGCCGGCGGCCGAGGGCTTTCGGGCATGGGCTTCCTCGCATGGCGTCGACAGCGGAGCTCGCAGGGACGCCTTCCCAGACCTCATGGGACGCAAGATGCATGGCACCATCGAGCGGTGAGCGGTCCACCGCCGCCACAGGGATTCCCGCACCAAGCACTTGCGAGCTGAAGCGTGTCGCTTGCAGGAGCCGTGCCGATCCGACTTCCGACTCAAGCAGGAGCCGGCGCCCACTCCGAGAGTCCGCTCTCTAGGGCTTGACCAGGTTCGAGATGAGCCTCGTCAAGTCGCCGACCGTCCTCACCCCCTTGAGCTCCTCTTGGCCGAATCGCACTCCGAACTCTTCCTGCAAATGGATCACCATCTCGACCAGGACGAACGAGTCGGTGACCAGCTCGGTGAGCACTTGATCATCACCGAGCTTCTCGACCGGGACGCGCAGGAACTTCGCCATCGCCCGGATCACGCCCGCCTTGTCCGCACGAACCGCCATCTCATGGTCCTCGACTAACGGGATTGGACCCGAATCAGATCCTTGATCCGCTCCTCGTGCTCCGCCACCGTCTTCTGATAGACCTCCCGGTCGGCGGCGGCGAAGCGAGCCAGGGCGGCTTTGACCTGATCGGCGCCGTACTCGGCCTCCATCGCTTTGAGCGCCTTCCCCACCCATTCGATATGCCACTTCTCGTCTTCCATGATCCGGGCGATCGTCTCCGCCACCTCCGGCTTGAGACCGGGCACCCGGAGATGAAAGGCGTACTGATTGATCACCCGGCGCTCGAATACCTGGGTCAACGCCAAGACTTCCATCAAGTTGGCCGGCAGACCGGCGGCCGAGACATATTGGTCTTGATAAGCCTGGGTAAGAGCCAGCGGTTGAGCGCCGAGCCGTTCGATGCAGGAGGTCCAGTACCAGGCATGGAGACTCTCATCCGCGAAATGCTTGGTCATGTCGCGCTGAATCGGCCCGGAGAGCGATCGGGCGAGCCGCCCGAAGAAAAGGGCGCCGCTGATTTCCGAGATCCGGTAAAAACTGAGAAGCCAGAGCTCGTTCTCGGAGAGTGGAGTTCCGCTCATGTCGACTTCCGTCCCTTGCCCGCCCGCGGGTGGGTGGGGCGAGGCGGGTCAGGGAGCCCGCCGAGGCACACCGCGAAGCTAAGGTAACCACCGGAGAGCGGAAAAGTCATGAAGCGCATCTCGCCGCCCTCGTTTCCGGCGGTAGCGCGTGCGGCGTGACCGCTCGAACGGCGCGGGTCCTCGATCGCATAGGCGGTGAACCAGCTGCCCGCGTTTTCCGGATCCGCTTTGTAGAGAGCCTCCTTGACCGTCCACAGCCGGAGGAGCGCCCGGGTCCGTTCGGCGGCGGGTAGCTCATCGACCACCCGTCGCTCCGCTTCGGTGAGGAAGAAGCGGGCGGTCGCCGACTTCACCCGTCGGTCGAGCTCGAGATCGACGCCGATGCCGCGGATGGCGCCTGGGGCATCGGAACGGGTCTCGCCCGCAGCCCTCGCGGCGCCATTCGGCGCCGGGGCACTCGGCGGGGCACAGGTTCCCACCGCCACCGCGAACCCGGCGCTGTGCGAGAGGGAGAAGCGCCGATGCGGAAACTCGAGGGCCGAGGTGTCTCCATCTTCGCCGAGACGTCGCAACAGATTCTTGAGCGCCATCCTTCCACGGAGCCAGGCTCGTCTCCGCTCTTCGCCGCCGAGCCGCTCAAAGCGCGCCCGCTCGCCGGCGCTCAAGGCCGCGGGATTCGCCGGCTCTCGGCCGACGCAGACCTGAGCGGCGACACCCAGCTCACGCTCGAGACCGTGCTCGAGAAAGGATTCATCCGGCAGCATGGATGACCTCGCGGCCCCATCGCGTGCGGATCAAATGGGAGCAAACCCGTTCGGCCAGCTCCAGCGGAGCCGGAACCGAATACTGAGCCAGCGCGCCAGCGAGCCGCCGGTTCTCGATCTCCTTGTTGACGAAGAGCTGGCGGGCGAAGGGAGCCACGCTCGACAGCGCCTGGTTCATCACTCCCCCGCCAAAGGCGCGCATTCCGTCGACCAAGAGCCGAAAGGCTTCTTCGTCGGCGAACACCGGCTTCAGAATGCGTCGGCTCCGGAAATCCTCGACCCGCTCGAACACCGCGAACGCCACGTCGATGAGCTGGCCGAGGGTCAGCGACTCTTCCCGCCTCGGAGCGAGGTGAAAGACGCCTTCGATCTCCGATCCCGATCTCTGCATGAGCTCGACCACCGAGTCGACCACGAATTCTCCGGTGACCAGGTACACCGGAGTGTCGGAGCGACCCGGAATCAACGAGAGGAGTCCATAGAAGAGGAGCTTGAGGGTGTTGTGAAAGGCATTCTGTTGGGTCACTGCCCCCGAATCGTCGTCGGCGATCACCGTCGCCACCCGGAAGATGGACCACGGAAGACCGCCACAGTCGTTGGCGAGGACCGCTTCCGATTCCCACTTCGATCGCTCGTAGTGGTTGGCGAATTCAGGCCGGGAGGTAAGAGGCGATTCCGGGATCTTGCCCGCGGTCAACCCGGAGGCGTAGACGGTGCTGAGAAGCGCGAGTCGCTCGAGATCCGGACAGCGGGCGGCGAAGTCGAGGAGCTTGCGGGTGCCCGCCACGTTCACTCGATCCGCCGTCTCCGCATCGACGTTGAAGCGGGTAACCGCCGCGGAATGAATGATCGACCGCACACTTCTCGGGTCGATGCCCGTAAAGGGATCGGGACGGGTGAGATCGCCGAAGCAGAGCCGTGCCCGCCCGGGAAAGCGGGCGAGTATCAAGGCGAGGAGCTCCGCCTTGTCCCGCGATTCTCGGGTGTCGGCGGCTCGCACCCAGAGAACGACTCGTTCTTCGGTCGACTCGAGATACTGTTGCGCGATGCGGAGGCCGAGGTAGCCGTCGGCGCCGGTGATGAGGGTCTCAGCCGCCATGCAATGCCCGATCGAGTGAAGGCCAATGGCGCTCGTCCCATCCGAAACGAGAGAGGAGAGCGAAGAGCCACCTCTCGATGCCGAAGGCCACGCAGCCCGAGAACGCCGCTTCGCCGTTCCGCCGGATCCGGAACGCCTCACCGAAGGTGCTTTGATGGAAGTTGATCGAGCCGATGGCGAGCCTCTTCTTGAACACCATCTCCGTCTTCACCGGGTCGAGCTTCTGCATGACGTACTTCGGGTTGCGCGTGGGGTCGAAGAAGGGGTCGGTCGCCGCTTGCCAATCGATCGGCAAATCAATCGAGCGGAAGAACGCATCGACCCGCTCGCGGTATCCGGCCAGGAACTGCTTGACCTCCTCCCGCGAGCCGATGCAGACGATCTCGCGCATCGAGAAGTTCCACTGTCGTTCGAGCGGGCTGTAGCGCTCCTCGCGGCGGAAGCAGCTCGCCCGGGTGGTGACCACTCGCGGCTCATCGAGCGCCTCGCCCTGGAACCGAATATAAAAGTGGTAGCAGGCGGCGGGCGTCAGGACATCGCGGACCGGCGCCAGCTCGGTGAGACGCAGGGCTCCATCCCCGCTCGACGCCGGACGGAGCGGGCTGCGGGCGAAGCGCTGGAGATTGGCGGGCTCGGCATCGAGAACCGCTGGAAAGGTGACCAAGTGCGGGAACGAGCGGAAGTAATCGAGTTTGGCCAGCTCGGCCGCCGGAATGAAGGTGGGGAAGACATACTCGCCCGCCTCGGACTCCCGTCCCCAGCCCGAGAAGAGCGCGTCGACCTTACGGACAAGCTCGAGCAGGCTTCCTCTCAGCCCGGTCTGGCCGTTCGGATACCAGAGACAATCCGGATGATCACCGGGACCCGGGCGCTCAATCGCCATCATGTCGCTCCGCGAAGAAGTTACGGACGATGGCATCGATGTCCCGGAATACCCCGACCTTGAGCTTGCCGACATCGATCGGCTTGCCGCTCAATCGTTCGAGGAAGAGGATGAGATCGAGCACATGGAGCGATGAGATGATCCGGCGCTCGATGATCGGCGTCGAGTCGTCGAGCTCGTCGGGCCTGATCTTGCCGCTCGTCTTGATCACCCAATCGCGAATGGCCTGACGGATCTCCGGGTCGCGGTTCAAAGCGCCGGCTCCGCCTCGAGGATGCCCTTCTCGAGCAGGGTGCGCAGGCAACGGCTCGAGACCGCCCGCCGGTGCTGGCGGCGGCGGGGATGGTCGAAGGCGGCCGCCTGAACGGCATAGGGATCGTCGAACCCCGCATCGCGATAGACATCGGGGTTGTAGTACTCCTTCCAAATGGAGCTCAAGTAATCCCCCACGTAAGCGCGCACCCTCTCGACCACGTCGGCTGGCCATTGCTTGCGGCGTTCCTCGAACATCTCGGCGATGAGCTTGCGGCCGAAGGCCAGGTGCCGGGTCTCCTCCTGGTGATGAATGAGATTGATCTCCCGGGCGATGGGAACCAGCCGCTCGTCCTTGGCCATGCTTACGTTGTATTCGTCCACGATCTCCTCGAAGATGAGGACCTTGGCGAAGAAGAGAAAATCCTCCTCCCCGTCGGCGTACTCGCGCGGGAAGACCATCTTCCGCTCCGGGTAGATGCCGCCCCGGTAGCGGGTGCAGAAGCCGGCGAAATAGACCATGTGCTTGTTCTCTTCATCGAGAAAATGGTGGAGATAGGGCGAGATGACCTCGTTCTCTTGCAGATACAACCGCCGGGCCAGGCCCTCGACCAACACCTTCTCGCCATGAATGTTGAGGCTGAAGAAATTGACCGCCTCGAAGAAGCTGAGTCGCCGTCGCTCGGCTTCTCTCAGGGTCTCGTAGAACGGCGTCCCGTAAAGCGAGAGGAGCTCTGGGCTCATGAACCATTGCTCGCGCTCGAGAGTCGCCGGCCATTCGAGTCGCGAGTAGGGGTCGATGGCCGTCTTTCGCGAAGCGGCGCTCAGCTTGGCCACGAGCTCACGTAATCCGGCGCTCGACACCGTCACACCTTCTCGAGAACCACCGATTGCCAGTGAAGGCCGTAACCGGCCATGCAGAGGAGAATCCGGTGTCGCGGCCGCAAGCGCCCGCTCGCGTCGAGTCGCTTGAGATTGATGATGTTGTCGCCGCTGATGACGTGAGCGACCTCCTCGATCGACTCGAAATACACCGACTCGATGTCGACCGGCAAGAGCCGGGCGAGAATCTGCCAGGCCTTCACGTTCATGTTCTGAGGGACGATCCAGCGCAGGTCGGTGATGTCGAGCTTCGCCTTGGCCAGGGTCTCGGTGATCAGGCGGTGGGTGTAGTTGAAGTAGGTGCCGACCGTCTCGTCATCCGAGGCGCGCGCCAATGCCCCGTTGGTGATCTGGTGCCAGGCGATCATTCGGAACCCGTGCGGCTCCCTGGAGACGAGGCATGCCGCCCCGCCGTCGCTGATCAGGTTGTAGGCCTGCTCGTAGAGCGCTCCTTCCGGGAACCGATCGGCGGTGACGCAGAGGACTTGATCGACGTCAGGCTCGGCGATGAGCTGCATTCGCGCCAGCCGGAGCGAACCCAGCATGCCGGTGCACGCTTGCTGGTTGAGACCGATGATCACCGCACGATCGAGGTTCAGATCGGCCTGCAGATGGCTCGCCGGAAAGTCCATCAGATGCTTGACGTCCCCAGTCTTCTCGAAGGTCTGGAAGGTCTCCATGCCGCCGAGCGAGCCGTTGATCGGGAGACAGGTGGCATAGATCACACTTCCCACTCGCCCGAGATCGACACCCATTCCGTCGACCACCCGCCTGGCGAGATCGTAGGCGCTTTCCCCGGGAGCGGCGACATGATGCCGGCGAAACCCGGCCTCGCGCAGGATCTCCGGCGAGGAGATGAGCCTGCCGACGGCGGACGACTCCTCGACCGAGCAGCGCGCGCCACCCAGGGCGAAGCCCAGGTGGTCGATGAAGACATCGTTCTTGGCGCCTGTCATCTATCGCGACCAGCGGGGAACGAACCGTCCGGTATGTGCCATGTAGGCGACATACTCGGATCCCAACGAGGAGTGGGACAATCTCCGCTCTTCTCTGGCCGCAGTGCGATTCAAGATGCCGAGCCCCATGAGAAACGTGAGCAGGGTGGCGGGGTGCGGGCAGAAGATCACGGCCCCGAGCAGGGTGAGCAGGAAAGCGGCATAGAAGGGATGGCGGATTCGCCGATAGGCGCCCCAGGTGACGATGTTCTTTGGGGCGTCCTCCTGCTGGTGCCAGAGGGCGATGGGGATCCGATGGGTGCCGAGAGTGAAGCCGATGAGGGCGATCGAAGCAACGCTCGGCAGAACGGAGACGGCCGCCAACAGGCGTCGCCATGACGCCGGAAAACCGCTGTCGGGGCCGGGGACGAGGCCCAGATGCAAGGCGACGAGGAACAAGGGGCAGACGATGAATGGGGCTGCGGTCAGCCACCACAGGATGTTCAGGGTCCCCCCTCTCTTGAAGAACACGATCGGAAGCAGACCAATCAGAATGAAGTTCAGCTCGTAGAGGCAGAGAACGCCCTCATCCAGCATGCCCGCCATCCCCCTTCATCCATCCCGCGGAATCATCCGGCGAATGATCGATCGCTTGAGCTTGCCGCTTGGGGTCTTCGGAAGCTCGCCCTCGACAACGATGATCCGGGACGGCCGCTTGTAGGGCGCCAGCTCCCGGGCAGCGCGAGCCACCTCGTCCTTGACCCATCTATCGGCGTCCCCCGGCGCATCCTTTGAACGCCTCGCGCCTTGGGCCGGGTCCAGGGACGGGACGACGACGGCGCAAACCTCCTCGCCGCCGGCATCTGGACGCCCGCCCGGCGGGAGCCCGAGGACGCAGACTTCGCGAATGAGCGGGCTCCGCCCGAGGATCCGCTCCACCTCTTCGGGATGAACCTTCTTGCCGCTCCCGAGAACGATGCGCTGGCTCAATCGCCCGGTCACATAGAGAAAACCGCCGGCATCGATCCTGCCGATGTCGCCGGTGTGGAGCCATCCTTCGGCGTCGATCGTTTCGCGGGTCAGCTCCTCGGAGTGGAAATACCCCTTCATGACATGGGGCCCGCGAGTGAGGATCTCGCCGTCGGCGTTGATCGAGCGCGGGCGATCGACGTCGCCATCGTCCGGCTCGCTGGTCCTTCGTGAGCGATCGATGCGCACCTCGACTCCGGCGAGCGGTCGTCCCACCGATCCAAGACGATGGGCGGCGAGGGTGTTCACCGATACGACCGGGCTCGCCTCGCTGAGCCCATAGCCTTGGAGAATGGGGAGTCCAATTCGGTCGAAGAATCGTCCGATCTCGAGCTCGAGTGGCGCGCCCCCGGAGATGAAGAGCTCGAGCCGTCCGCCGAGCCGCCGGTGAACGGGGCGAAAGAGGACTCTGCGGAGCCGTCTCGCGCGCATCACCCCCGCGGCGAGCCAGGCGGCGCGAAAGGCGACGCGAGCCCCGAGACTGGAGCGGCGGATCTCGCGCTCGAGTCCGCTCTTCAGCGATCGGAAGAAAAGCGGCACCCCGATCATCGCCTTGATCCGGCGCTCTGCGATCAAACGCAGGATGTCCTGGGGGAAGAGGCTCGCGGCGTAGCAGATCGTTCCACCCCGATTCAATACGCCGAGAAAACCTCCGGTGAGCTCGAGGAGATGGTGGAGGGGAAGGATGGAGAGGAGCGAGTCGCCGGGACCGACATCGATCACCTCTTGAAGTGCGAGGGTCTCGAAGATGAGGTTCGCATAGGTGATCATCACCCCCTTCGGAGCTCCGGTCGTCCCCGAGGTGTAGACGATCGCCGCCGTCGAACCGAGTGAAGGACGGCGCCCCGCCCAAGGTTCGTCAGCGCCGGAGTCAGCGCTGGACGAGTGAGCGCCGGCCGCTGATAGCCCGAGCTCGGCCACCACCGTGATCGAAGGAGCGAGCTCCTGAAGCTTGCGGGCGAGCGTCATGCTCGAGGGCGAAGCCAACAGCACCCTCGGCGTACAGTCGGCGAGAATGGCGGCGAGATCGCCTTCGGCGAGCTTGGGATCGAGGGGGACGATGGTCCCCCCGGCGCGCACGATCGCGAAGAAGGCGATCCCCCACTCCGGTCGCGACTCGGAGAGAATGGCGACGCGATCGCCTGGAGCGACCCCGGCGCGCACGAGATCGGCGGCCAGCGCCCGGGCGCGGCGAGAGAGCCCGGCATAGGTGAGCTCCCGCCATTCACCGCCTTCCTGGATGCAGAGGGCCGTCAGGCGGCCGAATCGGACCGCTCTTTCATTGACGATCTCGACCGCATCGAGCGGCAGCTGGCGAGGGGCATGACGGGATTCGTCAGCCCCGCCCGGTCTTGCCGCGGAAGCTCTCGATGCGCTCGACATACCAGTCGGGGAATCCGTACTCACGGGCGGGAACGGCGATCCGATCGATGTACTCGCCGGCAGCGAGTGCTTCCAGTGCTTCCTTGGACGACGGAGCGATGTAACACAAGGCCGGCAGCAACTGGCCCCGCTCGCCCTCGACGATCACCGCCTCGGGCAGATAGACGCCGACCCATTCCTGGCCGTAGAGGCGATCGAGCTCGGCATGCGTGGCTTCGCACACGATGCCATAGACGCAATGCCGATCCGAGCGGACGAGATTGGCCAGTGGTCCGATGCGGATGTCGAACCCCCAGAGCCTGGCCACCTCCATTCGGTCCGGGACGAGCCCGGAGTCCGCGAGCACCCGGCGATTGATGAAGGATCCGTAGAAGAACACCCGGATCTTCGGCCCTTCCGGACTCAACGGCGCTCCTCACCCTCGAGGCATCCCTCGCGAACGCAATGAATGAAGTCGGTGGTCGCGGGAGTGGAGCCCGCAGCGCGC
>JBIOUT010000175.1:0-6053 GCA_044867365.1 Candidatus Eiseniibacteriota bacterium
GACCTGTCCGGCCCTGGAACGGGCCTCGGCGACGGCGGTATAGGTCTCCTTCTCGAAGTTGGCGACGCCCTTGACCGTCTCCACCAGGTTGGGAATGAGATCGAGACGGCGCTGGTAGACATTCTCCACTTGGGACCATGCTTCCTTGACCCGCTCGTCCCCTTGCACCATGGCGTTGTAGCGCCCGACAAAGAACGAGCTGAACATGAGCACGAGAAGCACGAGGCCGCCGACCACGATCAATCCGATCAAGAGACCCTTTTTCATCACAATCCCCCTTGCCTCAGGCATCGCCGCGGGTGGTCATGGATGTGTGCGGCTCGTCCTGCATGTGAGCGGCTGCCGGTCCCGTTGCCGAGCCCGTGCGGGCGGGAAAGCTGTACCACGGCCGGAAGGGTCGGTCCAGCTGCCGGGCTTGCCGTCGCCGGTGCGATCCTCTAAAATCAATCACCGCTTGTCGAATAGCGTCCGGGGCCGATTACAACCGTTCCCGTTTCCCGCTCGAAACCACCGGAAATGATCCCCTCGGCATGAATCCTCTCGAGCACTCCATCTCGTATCCTCGTATGAAGCGTCAGACCGCCACCGGCCCGGGAACGCGCCCAGCGGCCCGTCAAGCCGCCGCCGGTTCCGCCGCGCCGGTCCGCCGATCAGCCGATGAGGAGGAGTGGGAGCGCATGATTGCTCGGATGTCGGAGTCCGATGAAACCGCCCTCAGCTCCTTCTTCGAGGCCACCAGTCCTCTCGTTTATGGAATGGCGGTTCGCATCCTCAGGGACCACGCGGCGGCGGAGGAGGTGGCGGCGGCCGTCTATTTGCAAGCCTGGCGCCAGGCGGGTCGTTACGATCCGGCGCGAGGAGCGCCCTCGACTTGGCTTCTCACCATCGCCCGCACTCGTTCCATCGATCGACTTCGCCAGCGCGCACAGGATCGGCAGCGCGTGGAGCCGCTCGCCGGCCAGATGCTTCGAGACGAACGCCCCGATCCGCTCGAGGCGAGTGTTGCGGCCGAACGGAGGCGCCGGGTGCAGTCGGCTCTAGCCGAATTGAGCGCCGAGCAGCGAGTCGCGATCGAGCTCGCATTCTTCGGCGGACTCAGTCACACCGAGATCGCAGCACGGACCGCCGAGCCTCTGGGAACGGTGAAGACTCGCATTCGCCTGGGTATGCGCAAGCTGGCCAAGGTGCTCCGACAGGCTGAGGAGGAGGAGTGAAGCCCATGGACTCGACGCACGACATCTGTGGCCAGGCGGCGCTCTACGCCATGGGTGTGCTCGAGACCGATCAGGCGCGAGCCTTTGAAGCTCATGTCGAGAACTGTGAATCCTGTCGGGCGGAGCTCGAGGAAGCGAGATGGGTCACCGCACAGCTCGCCTACGCCGCCGAGCCGGTGACGCCACCGCCGAGCATCAAGACCAGTCTCCTTGCTCGAATCCATTTCACTTCGAAAGAAGCGACGTCGCTCCCTACGGAGCGGTCAACGGAATCGGTGATTCAGGTGTGGAAACGCTGGCAGGCATCACCGTCCGATCCAGTCGTGTTTGTCGAAGCCAACCGCGGCGATTGGCATGACGTGGGAGTTCCAGGCGTCCGGGTGCGGCCGCTCTTCGTCGACCCCATCGAGAAAATGGTGACGATGATGGTTCACATGGATCCAGGCACGTCTTATCCTCCCCATCGCCACTCCCGTGGCGAGGAGTGCTACGTCATCTCCGGCGAGGTGAAGATCGGGGAGCGCATGTTACGGACCGGTGATTATCAGCACGCCGCCGCCGGCAGCACCCACACCACCCATGCCACCGAAGGTGGCTGTCTCCTTCTCATCCGTTCCTCGCAGGAGGACGAGATCCTCGCCGGAGACTGATCCAAGGGCCTCTTCCGCAACGATCCTGCGATCGGCGACAGGCCTGCTCGCTAGCAGTATTCGCTAGCAGTATGATGGTGGGGATGGGGGCGGTTGGAGCTCAGCGGGAGAGCCCGGGTCGGCTCGCCGAAGCGGTGACGAACAGAGTCGCAGCACTCATTCGCGCCGAGGCGGTGCGACGCTTGTGGGCGAGAGATCCGGCGCTGTGGTCGGCGGATGACGCGGGCCGGCGCGAGATCTCCGAACGCCTGGGATGGCTCGATTCCCCGTCATGGCTCGAGGCCCACACCTCCGAGATCGTCGAGTTCTCGCGGGAAGTAGCTGAGGCGGGGTTCGCCGACGTCGTCCTCCTCGGCATGGGCGGCTCGAGCCTCGCTCCCGAAGTGCTCGAGCGAGTAGTGGGCGTGCGCGCCGGTTGTCCCCGATTCGCCGTCCTCGATTCCACGGATCCGGAGGCGGTGGCGCGCATCGAGGCGGCCGTCGATCCGCGACGCACCCTCTTCATCGTCGCCAGCAAGTCGGGCGGCACGATCGAGACCCTTTCTCATTACCGTTTCTTTCGCCAGCGAGCCGCCGCCGCCCGGCCAGCCGATTCCGGTCGCTCATTCGTCGCCATCACCGACCCGGAATCGCCGCTCGATCGCCTGGCCGGTGAACAAGGATTCCGCAGAATCTTCCGGAACCCCTCCGATATCGGCGGACGCTACTCGGCGCTCTCCTATTTTGGAATGGTGCCGGCGGGACTCATGGGCCAGGACCTCCATGCTTATGCGCGTAGCAGCGCGGACGCGGCCGACGCTTCGCGAGTCGAGGAAGCGGATAATTCCGCGCTCCGCCTTGGAGCGTTGATCGGGGCGGCGGCGCTCGCCGGCGCCGACAAACTCACCCTCCTCACCTCGGACCGGCTACGACCGCTCGGTTACTGGATCGAGCAGCTGGTGGCCGAGTCGACCGGGAAAGAAGGGCGGGGGATCGTTCCGATCGAGGGCGAACCGCTTGGCCGGGTGTCCGACTACAGCGACGACCGCTGTTTTGTGGTGCTGCGCCTGGCCGGCGACAACAACGACCAGCTCGAGGAGGTCGCCTCCAGTCTCGAAGCCGCCAATCATCCGGTGGCCACGATCGAGCTTCCGCAGGTTTCTGCGATAGCCGGTGAGTTCTTGCGCTGGGAGGTGGCGGTGGCGCTGGCGGGAGCCGTTCTCGGCATCAATCCCTTCGATCAGCCCAACGTGCAGGAATCGAAAGATCGCACCGCCGCCATCTTGAAAGAGGTGGAACGGACGGGAGCTCTGCGACGGGGGACGCCCCGGTTGCGCCTCGAGGACGAGATCGAGCTCCATGCCGGCGACGGCATTTGGCTGCGCCTTGGCCGCCCGGATTCTGTGGAAGCGGCGATCGAGGCGTTTCTCGGCCTGGCGCGCCCGGGCGAATACATGGCCCTTCTTACCTACATCGCCCGAAGCAAGCAGCAAGAGGCGTGGGTTACCGACATGCGCCGGATGCTTCGCGATGCGACCCATCTCCCCGTCCTCCAGGGTTACGGTCCCCGCTATCTGCACTCGATTGGGCAGCTCTACAAGGGTGGGCCCCCCGCCGGGCTCTTCATCCAGGTGACCCATTCGCCCTCGCCCGACTTGCCCATCCCCCAGGCGGCTTGGAGCTTTGGAGTGCTCGAAGCGGCGCAGGCAAGAGGGGATTTCGAGGCGCTCGATGCGCGTGGCAAGCCGGCTCTCGGTTTTCATCTCACCGGAGAGGTGGACGCTGGACTCGCCGCCTTGGAGGAGGTCCTGTCGAGAGTCGTGTCGTCGCGGGCGGTGCGTACGGCGTCTTCCTGAGCGAGCGGAGGTTGTTGAGCATGGAGATCGGTTTCATCGGCCTGGGTCGCATGGGCAAGAACATGGTGCTCCGCTTGCTTGCCGGCGGGCATCGGGCGGTGGTCTGGAACTTGAGCCCCGAGCCGGTGGCGGAGGTCGCCGCACAGGGTGCGATCGGAGCCAAGGACTTCGCCGATCTGGTTCGTCGTCTCACCCCTCCGCGCGCGGTGTGGATGATGCTTCCCGCAGGCGAGGTGACCGAGAGCCGGATCAAGGAGCTCTCGCCGCTCCTAGCCTCCGGTGACATCGTCATCGACGGCGGCAATTCGTTTTACAAAGACTCGCGCCGCCGGGCGCAGGAACTCGCCGGGCGCGGCATCTACTTCATCGACGCCGGGACATCCGGGGGAATCTGGGGGCGCGAGCTCGGCTATTGTCTGATGGTCGGCGGCGACCGCGGAGCGGTCACACGGATCGAGCCGATCTTCCGCACCCTGGCGCCCCCGGACGGTTGGGCGCATGTCGGAGCATCAGGCGCCGGACACTTCACCAAGATGGTTCACAACGGCATCGAGTACGGAATGATGCAAGCCTACGCCGAAGGGTTCGAGATCATTCATGCATCCGATTATCCCGTCGATCTCGCCCGTCTCGCGCATCTGTGGAACCAGGGAAGCGTCGTGCGCTCGTGGTTGCTCGAGCTTGCCGGTCTGGCTTTCACCAAGGATCCCAACCTGTCGAAGATCGAAGACTATGTCGAGGACTCCGGCGAGGGGAGATGGACGGTGCAAGAATCCATCGATCGCGCCGTCCCGACTCCGGTCCTGACCCTCTCCCTCCAGGCCCGATTCCGCTCCCGCCAGGAGTCCTCGTTTGCGGGCAAGGTGCTGGCGGCGCTCCGCCAGGAATTCGGAGGACACCCGGTAAAAGCGGCGACGCCCTGACGGCGAGATGCCGTGACCGGAACACTTCTGTGACGGTGAAGAATTCCGTGACTGTAAAGAATTCCGTGAATAATGCCGTGACCGTGAAGAATGCGGAGTCCGCGACCAAGAAACGAGCGGCCCCGACCGAGAGAGCCCATCCATTCTCCCGCGATCTACGAGGCAACGGCCGCGCCGTCCCGGTCGAGTTGATCATCTTCGGGGCTTCCGGCGATCTCACCCGCCGCAAGCTCTTTCCCGCTCTCTACAACCTCGCTGTCGACGAGCTCCTCGATCCCGCAACCAAGGTGGTGGGTTTCGCTCGCAAGGAGAAATCGGACGCGTCGTTCCAGGCGGAGATGGAGGAGGCGGTCCGCACCTATTCTCGGCGCCCCCTCGATTCCGCGGTATGGGCGCGCCTGGCTCCCGAAATCCACTACGTTTCGGGGCAATTCGAAGATCCGAAGTCGTACGCCTCGCTCGCCTCGCGGCTCGCCGAGTTGGAGCGGCGTCCAGGCGCTCCCACCAATCGGCTCTTCTATCTGGCGACGCCTCCGGCCGCATACCCGGAGATCCTGCCCAACCTGAAGGCCGCCGGCCTTCATGCCGGCCGCGGATTCACCCGCATCATTGTCGAGAAGCCGCTTGGCTACGATCTGAAGAGCGCCCGCGAGCTCAATGGCGTGCTTGCCGAGGTCTTCGATGAGCGGCAGATCTTCCGCATCGATCATTATCTCGGCAAGGAGACGGTGCAGAACATTCTGGTGTTCCGCCTGGGGAACGGCATCTTCGAGCCGCTCTGGAACCGCCGCCACATCGATCACGTTCAGATCACCGTGGCCGAGGAGATTGGGATCGAAGGACGTGGATCTTATTTCGACGCCGCCGGGGAGACGCGCGACATCCTGCAGAACCACATGTTGCAGCTCCTCACCCTCGTCGCGATGGAACCGCCGGTGAGATTCGAGGCCGATGCGGTGAGAGACGAGAAGACTAAGGTGCTGCGCTCGCTCGAACCGCTCAAAGGCGAGGAAGTGGGCCGTCGCACGGTTCGCGCCCAGTATCGAGCGGGAATCGTCGGCGGCCAGCCGGTTCCCTCGTACCGAGGGGAGCCGGACGTCGACCCGAGCTCGGCCACCGAGACCTACGTCGCCCTCCGGCTCGACATCGACAACTGGAGATGGGCCGGCGTTCCATTCTATATGCGGGCCGGCAAGCGCCTTCCCAAGCGGGCCACCGAGATCGCCATCGTTTTCAAACGCCCGCCGACCATCATCTTTGGCGATACCGGATGCGGGTCGATCGAGAACAACGTGCTGAGCCTCCGCATCCAACCCGACGAGGGGATTTCGCTTTCATTTGGATCGAAGGCGCCCGGGCAGGCCATACACATCGATCCGGTGCGCATGGATTTCCTCTACGAGACCTCCTTCGGAACGACGCCGCCGGAAG
>JBIOUT010000176.1:0-2183 GCA_044867365.1 Candidatus Eiseniibacteriota bacterium
CCTCCATCCCCGCCATCGCCACCGCCAGATTGACGGCGATCGTCGTCGTCCCGATTCCCCCTCCCACCCCGCTCACCGCCACCACGCGTCCCTTCCCCTCCCGGGTGAGCTCGCGGTCCGCCTTGCGCTCACTGCAACTCTCGAGCAGTTGCTGGAGCTGGGTCGTCTCGAGCGGGCGGGCGAGCAGGTCCTGGGCGCCGGCGCGCATCGCCTGCCGCATGAGCTCGGGGCGTACCGCCGCGGCGGCGGCGATGACCATCGCTTCCGGCTGCTCGCTGCGGAGCCAGCCGGCCAAGCCGAGCGCCGCATCCGGCGGCTCGGGGAGCTCGAGAATGACGAGGTCGGGAAGGTGCTGAACGGCCAGCCGCTGGCCGGCGGCGGAGTCCGCCCCCTCGGCCACCACCTTGGCTCCCAGGGTGGTCAACTGGCGGAGGAGGTGATGCCTGAAGCCCGGGTCCGACTCGATGACGAGCACTCGAACTTCCGTCATCTCGCACGCTCCATGGCGCTCGCGCGCCAATCGCTCATTCGATGAGACGAAGGCCGGTCAAGAACGTCGGCTCGCCACCTGTGCACGGATTGCCGGTTGTGGTCAATCCCATGTAGACGCCCCTGACATTGCTTCCCGGCCCCACGGTCTCGATAAAGAAGGCGCCGAGCTTGGAAACGACGACGAAGTTGCGCCCGCTCTTCGGCGTATACCGGGGATTGAAGAGGGCGAGCTTGCAGACCCGCGGGCTCGTGCCATAGGCCGAGCCCTGGATGGTCTGGGTCGCGTTGTCCCAATAGGCGGTGGGATCCTGGGAGATCAGGTCCAGCGCCCCCTGGCGGGTGGGACCTACCATGTTGCCGGTCTCGACCTGGAGGGAGTCGCCGAGGTCGACGGTGAACGGCGCACAGTTGGCGATGTAGTCGCGGTAGGTCGAGCCGCCCGTTCCCGGCGGTGTACCGCTCGGATCATGGAGGGGCGGCAGATCGACGGCATAGAAGTGGCCGGGAGTGATCGCGTCTTGTGAGTTCCCGAGCTTGAGGGTGATGCGGGTACCCACGTCTTTAGACGGGTGATAACCGGTCGTCACCGGGTCGTAGGGCTCGTCCGGGTCCCGCTGGAAGTTGCGATTCGCATCGTTATAGGGCTCGCCGAGATCGTACTGGCCGTTGTTGTTCGAATCGGTGTAGGACTCGCCGTAGTCGTACTGGCCGTTGTTGTTCACGTCGTTCCAGCGGTCGACCGGCGACCAGGGCTTGAAGCAGCTCGAGCCGCAGAGATCGGCGAACTCGGCCTCGGCAAGCGCGCTCGCATCCGCCAGGCGGTCGGAACCCGGGTCGAGAACCCCGATGAAGAAGGTACGGAGCGGGTCTCCGGTCTCATGGGTGCGGTGGGTCCGGACCCGGCAGCGAGTGGCGGTGGGGAAGGTCACATCGGCGTTCGAGATGACGACCGGCTGGAGCCCATTCCGCCAGGCGAGATTCTGGCCGGCGACTGCAATGGCACGGCGCCTGGCCTCTGCTTGGTCCCCATTACGCAGGGCCGAGGCGCCGGCCAAAGCAGCTGCATCCGCCGCATTCTGGAGCTGGATCTTGGTCATCACGATCATGCCCACGTCGAGGGTGAGGACGGCGAAGGCAAGACAGCTCACGATCGCGATCGAGACGAAGACGATGGCCGTGCCCCGCATGCGGGCGGCGCGATCCGGGTGGATGGCGAGCCGGTCGGAGCCGCGACCTGTTGAGTCTCCACTCCGGGCTCGATCAAGGCGTGCATTCATCGTTGCGTTCTCCATAGGGGTTATATCGACGCTGTGACTGACCGCTCGAGACCGATCGAGATCAGCTGCCCTTCATAGCCCCTGGCTTGGGAGCCATCTCCTGCTTCTCGACCTTGGTGCCCCTGATCAGGGTGACCTTCTCCTTCTCCGGGGGTTGGACCTTGGCGACCTGCGGGGCCGGCGCCCGGCGGCGCACCGGTTCGGCCTTGGCTTCGCTCTTCTCACCCAGGATCTCGCGGGTGCTCAACGGCTTGAGGCTGGCAATCTGGAGATCGCCCGGATTGCGCAGGACGAGGTGGAGCTTGCCTTCATGGAGCCCGAGCGCCAGCCGCTCCGCTCCCTCCGGATCGACGATCAAGGTCACCGCCTGCACCGTCACCGGATCGCCGCTCTTGTTCTCCGTCTTCTGTCCCG
>JBIOUT010000177.1:0-7579 GCA_044867365.1 Candidatus Eiseniibacteriota bacterium
CCCGCCGCCGGCGGTCGACAGCTACCTCAATGTTCCGTGGATCATGAGCGCCGCCGAGATCACCGGCTGCGATGCCGTTCACCCCGGCTACGGCTTTCTGGCCGAGCAGGCTCATTTCGCCGAGGTCTGCGAGTCGCACGGAGTAACCTTCATCGGGCCCTCCTCCGAGGCGATCCGGTCGATGGGAGACAAGGCCAAGGCGCGGCAGCTGATGCAGAAGGCGGGAGTGCCGGTGGTCCCCGGGAGCGACGGTCCGGTCGGGGGAGTCGAGGACGCCATCGCGCTTGCCGCCGAGATCGGTTACCCGGTGTTGATCAAGGCGGTGGCGGGGGGTGGTGGCAAGGGGATGCGGGTGGCCCGGGACGAGACAAGCTTGCGCAACGGCTACCTGGTGGCGCAGGCCGAGGCGGAGGCGAGCTTCGGATCGGGATCGCTCTACCTCGAGCGTTATCTCGATCGCGCCCGACACATCGAGTTCCAGGTCGCCGGCGATGTGCAGGGAAACTTGATCCACCTCCTCGAGCGCGATTGCTCGATCCAGCGCCGGCACCAGAAGCTGCTCGAAGAGGCTCCGGCGACCGGCGTCGGTCCCGAGCTCCGGCAGCGGATGGGGGAGGCGGCGGTGCGCGGAGCGAGTCAGATCGGCTACACCTCGGTGGGGACGATCGAGTTCTTGCTGGATGCGGAACAGCGCTTCTACTTCATGGAGATGAACACCCGCATTCAGGTCGAGCATCCAGTCACCGAGGAGCTGACCGGAATCGATCTCATCAAGCTTCAGATCGCCATCGCCGCCGGAGAGCCGCTGCCGCTGCGCCAGGATGAGGTGCGGGGAGTGGGGCATGTCATCGAATGTCGGATCAACGCCGAAGATCCCGACCGCGATTTTCAACCGAATCCCGGAGTCATCACCTACTTCCATAGCCCCGGGGGCCCGGGAGTGAGGGTCGAGTCCCACATCTACTCCGGTTACAAGGTCCCGCCTTTTTATGATTCGATGATCATCAAGATCATTGCGCACGGGGTCACTCGCACCGAAGCGGTGCGCCGGATGCGTCGCGCCCTCGACGAGTGCGTGGTCGAAGGCGTGGCGACCACCATTCCCTTCCATCTCCAAGTCATGGATGACCCCGCATTCGCCCGTGGCGAGGTCGACACCACCTATCTGGCCGAGCTTGCTCGGCGAGGCTCGGGCCGTATCCTTGCCCCCGAGCCGGCGACGGCCTCCGCTCCTGCGATCACTCCCGGCCCGGCACCCGCCACCGCCGCCTCCTAGCCCTCCCCTCCGTATTCGAGGTCCCTGTCGGCGGCCCCTTTCGATCCACCCGGCTGGCTTCCATCCCCAAGCTCCTCTTTCACTTGCAACGACGAAACTCGGAGGCGAAGACGGGCGTAAGACGAGTGCACTTTCCCCGAGCGCGGCGAATCCTCTCGCCTCCCGCGCCCGGAGTTGAGCGATCTCTCGGCGCCACAGCAAGTTAAGTGGGTGCCGAGAGCACTCCGGCACCCCGCCCATCCCCGCCGGCGACGCTTTCCATCCGGCACGGCGCTTGCCGTGAACTGATTCGGTCGGCATCGACCATCCGACGACATGAACAGAGATTGGAGCCTCCTGGCCATCGCCGATCTCTCGGTTCTGCCTGCAGAAAGGGTGACCGAGGCGGCGCTCGCTGCGACCCGCGGAGGGGCTACGGCGGTTGAGCTCCGTGGTAAGGAGTTGACCGCTGGCGATCTTTTGGCGCTGGCCGATCGGCTGGGTCCCGCCCTGGCCGAGCGCGGGGTGCCGCTCATCATCAATGATCGTGCGGATGTCGCGGCGATGACGGGAGCCGCCGGCGTGCACCTCGGCGACCACGACCTCGGCGTCGAGGCGGCGCGAACCCTGCTCGGGGCGGGGGCGGTGGTCGGGCGCACCGCCAGGACGGTGGCGACCGCGAACGAGGCGGCGGCCGTAGGAGCGAGCTACATCGGCGCCGGCTCGATCTTCCCCGGAGGGAGCAAGCCCGGTGTGCCGATCATCGGGCTGGAGGGTCTTCAGGCGATCGCCGCCGCGAGCGCCTTACCGGTGATCGCCATTGGCGGCATCGATGTCGAGCGGGCTATCTCCTGCATCGAGTCGGGCGCGGCCGGAGTGGCGGTGATCGGGGCGCTCTTCTCCGGGGGCGCGGGGACGACGGAGATCGAGCGTCGTGCGCGAGCGCTCCGGAGCGCGGTCGAAATGGGCCGGCGAGCGAGAGAGGCATGAGACGCAAGCGTGAGTCGCCGCCATCTCGGGCGCGGCGTTCCGGGCCGGCGCGCGAGAGTCGCAGACTCTCCCTTCTCGACGCGGTCGAGGCCGGTGAGCTCGCGGCTCTCGAGCAGGCGATCGGGTCGCGGGTCGGTCCCGAGGCGGATTCTCTTCTCCACTATCGTCGTGATTACGAAGCGACGGTGGCGGTCCCCATTCTTCCGATATCCCTTGCCGAGCTGGTCGATGCCGCGGCGATCTCCGATCTTGTCTTTATCGGCGATTACCACACGCTGCGGCCGGCGCAGGTGACGGCGCTCACCCTGGCCCGCGTCCTCTGGCGACGTCGCGGCCGCCTCGTCCTCGGGCTCGAGATGGTGCGTGCCGAGCACCAGGACGTGCTCGACGCCTACACGACCGGACATGTCTCCGATGTCGCGTTGCGCAACCTGATCAACTACGACGCACGCTGGCCGTTTCCATGGGCGGCCTACGGTCCGCTCCTCGCCTTCGGGCGGGAGCCGGGGGTGAGTCTGCTCGCGCTCGACGGTCGAGGCGGGCTCATCGCTCGTGATCGGCTGGCGGCGGTGCGCCTCGCCGCATCGCGGGCTCGCCATCCTCAGGCTCTGCATCTGGCGCTGGTCGGCGATTTGCATCTTGCCGACTCGCATCTACCGGGGCTCTTCCGTGAGCGGCGGCCGGACGACCGCATCACCATCGTCCACCAGAACATCCCCGCGATTCACGAGCAGCTGGCGGCGCTCCGGAGCGGCGAGCGCGCCGCCGCCGCCGAGCTCGGAAACGGTCACTACTGTCTGATCACCGCGACGCCGCTGGCGCGCGAGCGGTCGTACCTCGCCTGGTTGGACGGCGCCGACGCCGACGAAGCGACCGATCCTGCCGACGAGCTCGGGCGGGTGGCCGATCGCCTGGCCGCTCTTCTCGGCCGCAAGGAATTGGCCGAGGGAGCTCGTGGTCTCGAAGTCGTGGTGCGGGGGGCGGCGAGATTCCTGCGCGATCTCGAGGCGCGCGGCACCCCGTTCGGCTCGCTCGTGGGGATTCGACGTCAGATCATCGAGCGCGGCATCGCGGTCCCCGGGCCTTGCGGTCCCATCTATGTCGGCCATCCCGATCCACCCCATTTTGCCGCCGCCGCCGCCGCGCTCATCCAAGCCCGGGCCGGCGAACCGGCGCCGGCGCCCGATCGGCCCGACGGCCGCTGGCGGGAGGCGGATCTCCTGGCAGGAGTTCGGCGAGAAGCCTTTGCGGTTCTCGCCTGGAGGATGATCGAGCCGCTGGCTGGAGCGCTGGCCGAGCCGTTCGCCACCGCCTTCGATCCGGCGGCGGGGGCCCCTCCTCTGGGCTCGCCGCTCCGGGTCGAGCGCCGGGCGCGGGCGCTTCGCGCCGGCATCGCCGCCCATTTCGCCGGCAGGCGGAGCTTCGCCACCCCGCCGGCGCTCCTCGACGAGCCGGCGCCGGTGAGGGCGGGAGTGGCGCGGGCGGTGGGCACGACCTATGCCGACGGGATCTGCGACGCGCTCTTGAGCGGCCATGCCTCGCCCGAGGCGGTAGCGCGGCTTCTGGCTCCGCCGCCGCCGTTCGGGAGGCCTCGCGAGCGCCGAGCGGTGCTCGCTCTGGCCGAGCTCGCCCGCTCGCGCCGCCGTCCCGGCTAGTCGCCGTCGCGGCTAGTCAAGAGCTCCCGCAAGCACCGCCACCAGCCGTTCGGCCGCCCGCCCGTCCCAGAGCTCGGGGACGCGGCCGGTCTTGCCTTCCCCGCGCAGAATTCTGCGGATCTCCGCAAGAATCTGCTCTGAATCGAGGCCGACCACCGTGTTGGTCCCCTCGCTCACCGTGATCGGCCGCTCGGTCTCCCGGCGCAAGGTGAGGCATGGAATGCCGAGCACCGTCGTCTCCTCCTGAATCCCGCCCGAGTCGGTGAGGACGAGGAGAGCGTGATCCATGAGCTTGAGGAAATCGAGATAACCGAGCGGCTCGAGAAGCCGCAGGTTGCCGTCGAGCGCGGCTGGATCGAGGAGCTTGCGGGTGCGCGGATGCACCGGGTAAACGACCGGGAGGAGGGACGCCACCCGTCCCACCGCCGCCAGCGCAGATGCGAGCCTCTCGGGATGATCCACCGTTTCCGGACGGTGGAGGGTGAGCACTCCGTACTGCCGGGAGGCGAGGCCGAGGGTGGCGAGCACCTGCGATCTCCGCTCCGCCTCGGAGCGATGGCGGAGCAGGCTATCGATCATGACGTTGCCGACTCGATGGATGCGCCCTGGGTCGTGGCCCTCGGCGATCAAGTTGTGATCGGCGTCGGCGGAGGGAGTGAAGAGATAGCTCGACAGCCGATCGGTGAGCAATCGATTCAGCTCCTCGGGCATGGCGAAGTTCCGGCTGCGCAGCCCCGCCTCGACATGGGCCACCGGGACATGGAGCTTGGCGGCGGCGAGAGCGCAGGCCAGGGTCGAATTGACATCGCCGACGACGATCACCAGGTCCGGGCGCTCGTCGATGAGGACGCGCTCGAAGGCGATGAGGACGCGAGCGGTTTGCGCGGCGTGAGTGCCCGATCCGACCCCGAGATGAAGGTCGGGAGCGGGGAGGTCGAGCTCCTCGAAGAACACCCGCGACATCGCCGGATCATAGTGCTGCCCGGTGTGCACCAGCCGGGAGGCGAAGCCGGGGCTCCGCTCCATGGCGCGAACAATCGGGGCGACCTTCATGAAGTTGGGCCGCGCCCCGACGACGTTGATGACGTGGAGCGGCGGCCGCCCGGTCGGCGCCGGCTCCGCGCGCGTCGACATGATCACAGTCCGCGCTGGGCTCGTACGAGCAGGGCGAGTCCTAGCGCTCCGAAGACGATGTTGGAGATCCAGGCGGCGAGAAGCGGGGGCAGCTCGCCGCCGTGTCCGAGCGCCTGGCCGGCGCGGATGAGGGTGTAATAGATGAAGCTGATGATCAGGCTGAGGCCGAAGCCGAAGGCGATCCCGCCTCGGCGAAGCCGGGTGGAGAGCGAGGCGCCGATCAGCACGGTGACCAGGTTGGTGAGCGGAGAAGCGAGCTTCAGGTGCATGTCGACCACATAAGGGCGAGCTTCGCCCCCCGACTGCTTGAAGCGCTCGATCCAGCGGCGGAGCTCGAGAAAGCCCATCACCTCGGGGTCGCGCTCTTCCTTGGAGAATTCCTCCGGTCGTTCGGGGACGACGAGCGGCAATTGATCGAAGCGCTGGGTGCCCACCGAATCGCCGCTGAATGTTCGTACGTAGCCGTTCTGCAGCTCCCAGTGATCATCCCGCCACTGGCCGAGCCGGGCATCAATCCGCCGGGAGAGCGTGCCTTCCTTGAACTCCTGAACCACGACATCGCGCATCACCGCTCGCTGAGTGTCGTAGGAGCCGAGGATGAAGACGCGACCCTCGTGGCCGATGTAGCGGACATCCTGCCGGCGTGTGACCATGACCGGCCGCTGCTTGATGTCCTGATCCATGATCTGCTTGCGGCGGTGATTGGCCTCCGGGACAACCATCTCTCCGAGCAAGAAGGAGATGGTGCTCAGGGTCAAGGCGAGGAGGAAGAGCGGCTGGAAGATCCGAAACAGACTCTGCCCGGCGATGCGCATCGCGGTGAGCTCATGATGACGGGCGAAGCGACCGAGAGAGAGGAGGCTGGCGAGGAGCACCGCCACCGGCAGGATCTGGACCACGACCACCGGCACGTAGCTCAAGTAGAAGCGGGCGACGAGCGACGGCGACGCCGAGGCGTCGACGAAGGTGTCGATCTTCTCGAAGACGTCGACGATGACGAAAATGCCGACGAAGGCGAGGAGTCCCATGGCGAGATAGGCCAGGAACTCCCACAGCAGGTAACGATCGAGGATCCTCACCGTATCCGAGCCTCGCCCCCCGCCACCGCCCCCGGGGAAGAGGGGCGTACGTCCGCCGCCGTCCGGGTTCCCCGCCTGGCCGAAGTCGCCATCGCCACCCGATGCCGCCAGCGGCCGGGGCCGGTCTCGGCGACGCGCAAGGTGAGAATGATTCCGACCAGCCCCAGCACCACATTCGCCATCCACATCGCAATCCACGGGGGGAGGATCGAACGATCGGCGAGTTGTTCGCCGCCGATGAGGCAGATGTAGTAGAAGAGGAAGAAGGCCACCGACAGGAATCCGATCGAGAAACCCCCGCGCCGGCCGAGAATGCCGAGAGGAGCCCCGAGCAGAACAAAGACGATGCAGGCGACCGGAATCGCGAACTTCTTGTGGATCTCGACCTGATAGGCGTTGATCCGCCGCTCGAGGGCCTTGAGCTCTACCTCTTTCACCTGGACGCGGGCGGCGATCTGCTGGGGCAGCGGTGAATGCGTTCCCGAGCCGTTGCCTGCCGCCGAGAGCGGGACCTCGACCGGCGCCAGGCGCAGCACGCCGCCGAGCCGCCGCGCCAGGGCGCGGAGCCCGTGCGGGGAGGAATGAAGGGCGGTATGCGCTGCGGCGTAGCTCGGATAACCGGCCCTGGCCACGGTCGTGTCGAGATCGGCGACCACCGCCTTGCGGCGCTCTTCGAGAGTGGCCACTTCGCGGAGCATCAATTGGGTCGACATCTCGCGATCACCTCGCGAATCGCGTGCCGTGCGTTCGAGCCGGCTCCCGACGTCATGGATGTGGATGACATGCCGCTCGAAGGCGACTCGCCGGTACTTGCCGGGCTGGCGCGTGTCGGGGACCTCATGGATCTCACCGTCCTCGAGCTCGAGGGTGAGGGTGTTGCCGCCGTCGGAATAGGCGAGATGTCCTCTTCGGGCGATGATCGTCGTCGGCTGCGCCCGCGGCTTGAGCTCGTAGATGGTCACGTTTTCCATTCGCGAGGTGGTGTGGTCGAGGTGTCCGACGAGGAGCGAGTATCCCGGGAAATCGTTGATGAACACCCCCTCCTGGATCTCCACAGCCGGTCGCTTCTTGGCGATGTCGACCATGAGATTGGCGAAGGCGTGATTGGATCGGGGGAGCACATGATTGTTGAAGACGATGAGCAGGGCGGCAATGAGGACGGCGGCGGCGATCGGGAGCCTGAGGAGCCTGAGCACACTGACTCCCGCGGCCCGCAGCGCTATCAGCTCCCCGTCCTGTGCCATCCGCCCGAAGGCCATGAGAGGGGCGACCAGGGTGGCGCAGGGAACCGAGAGGGCGACCATCCACCCCATCCCGAGCACATAGAGCTCGAAGACGACCGGCGCCGGCACCCCTTTGGTGATGAACAAATCCATGTAGTCAAAGAGGAAGTCCATCGACAGGAGAAAGGTGACCACTCCGAACCCGATCAGGAACGGAACCAGGTGCTCTCGGAGAATGTACCT
>JBIOUT010000178.1:0-21636 GCA_044867365.1 Candidatus Eiseniibacteriota bacterium
CTCCGAACCCCCGTCCCCACTTCACAGGTATTTCACAAACCGACCCGGCGTCTGATGGAGAGGCCACGCGGGTCCGAGGGGCACGGCAGTCGCAGGAGTATTCGGTTGCGTCTCATCTACTTGTGCCTGGATCAAGGTGTCCCTATCGGCGGCGCGAAGGGTGCGGCCATCCACGTCGAGGCCATCACTTCCGCCCTCGCCTCGGCCGGCCACCGGGTCCAGATCCTGGCGGCGCGGACCGCCCCGAATGGCCAGTCGAGCTGCCCTGTCGAGGTGCTTCCGCTCGATGCAGGGATCCGCGCCGGGCTCAAGGCGACGGCCGATCTCGTCGCCCGCCATCTCCCTGACTACCATCTCGATCGCGACCTCCGCGCCATCCTCGCCAATGCCACGCTCGTTTCAACGATCGCCGAGCGTTTGCGCACGCTCGGGGCGGACGTCGTTCTCGAGCGCCTGAGCCTCTTCGGGATCGCGGGGCTCGAGGCGGCGCGAGCCGCCGACATCCCGCACGCGCTCGAGGTCAACGCTCCGCTCGCGCGCGAGGCTCTCGATTTCCGCGGATTGGCCACCGGCCCGCTGGCTGCCACTATCGAGCGTCATGTGCTTACCGAGACCGATCTCGTGCTACCGGTTTCGATGGCTCTAGGAGCTCACTGCCGTGAGCTCGGAGTTCCGGGAGAGCGGATCGCCGTCGTGCCCAACGGTGTCGATCTCGATCGTTTCACTCCGACTGGGGTGGGCCACTCTGTTCGAACGGCACTCGGGCTCGCCCCTGAAGATTGCGTGATCGGAATGGCGAGCGGTTTGCGACCATGGCACGGCGGGCGCGATCTCGCCCGCGCCTTTGTGGAGGTGGCGCCGCGCGAACCCCGCGCCCGGCTGCTCGTTGTCGGCGACGGTCCCGAGCGGCTGTCGATGGAAGAGTTCATCGACGGTGCCGGCCTGGCCGAACGGACGCGATTCACCGGCTGGGTGCCGCATCGCGACGTCCCTGCATACATGGAGGCGATGGATGTGGCCGTCGCCCCTTACCGGCCGATGGCCGGCTTCTACTTCTCCCCGCTCAAGATCTACGAGTACATGGCGATGGGACTTGCGATCACCGGTCCGAGTCTGGGGCAGATCCGAGAGGTGATCGAGGACCGAATCAACGGAAGGCTCACTCGGCCCGGGGATACCGCCGATCTGGCGCGCGTCATCCTCGAGCTACTCGGCGACGAGACCCTGCGCCGGCAGTTGGGGCTCGCGGCTCGCCAGACCGCCGAAGAGCTCCACGGCTGGAGCCACGCCGCCGAGCGAATCACTCTTCATCTAGAGGCATTGATCGACAAAGCCGGCGCAACCGAACCCGCCCATGCGACCGGCATGTCTGGGGTGGAGGCCGGGCAGGAAGGGCGAGGTCAGGCACCGGACCCAATCCGGCAAGCCCGCGCCCGGTTCTCCACCCTGGAGTCCTTTCTGGGTCTTTCCAACTGAGAGTGCCCGCCGCAGCGAGCTTGCCTGAATGCTAGGCGTCATCCTCTTTCAGTCTCCGCGTCTGTCGGAGGTTTTCATCGCTCTCGAGCTCGAGGCCCTGGCGAGGCGCGGCGTCCCGCTGCACGTCTTTGCGCTCTCCCTCGCACCGTCCAGCGACCGTCTCGCATCGTCAAAGGATCGTGCACGTGCTCCCACCACGAGCGACACCTGCCGCTCCGGCGACGCCTCCGGCTCCGGCGACACCTCCGGCTCCGGTTTCGTCCTGCCGGTCGACGCGCCGCCGGTCCATCGCGGGATGCGGATTGTCGCCTTTGCACGCGCCCACCTCCGACTCGCATTGGTCTCACCCCGCCGCTACAGCCGGCTCCTCGCCCGCAAGCTGGTGTACCGCACCTGGGCCCGGCTCGTCGCCAGCGCCCGCCGCGGTGAGCCCATGGCCTGGTCGCATGCCCGTGAGTTTCTGCTTGCAGGATGGCTCGCCGAGCGGGCGCGGGCCGCAGGTATCACTCACTTGCACGCGCATTATGCGTCGGGTCCGGCGGCGGTGGCGCTCATTGTCCACGAGCTCACCGGGCTGCCGATGAGCTTCACCGCGCACGCCAAGGACGCCTATGCCTCCTCCCCCAAGCGATTGCAGAAAAAGATCGCGGCGGCCCGATTTGTGGTCACTTGTTCATCGGCGGTGCGGGAGAAGCTCGTCTCTCTGGCCCCTGAGCACGCCTCGGCGATTCATCTCATTCATCACGGCGTGTCCCCTGAAGTGGTCAAGGCGGCTCAGCAATCGCCCACCGATCAGTGCCGGCGGCGGGACGAGGGGAATGGAGAGCACCCGCTCGTTCTCGCCGCCGGCAGACTGGTCGAGAAGAAGGGCTTCGAGGACCTGGTTCGGGCTCTCGCCCGGCTCCGGTCTCGTGGCATCCTTCTTCGCGCCGAGATCGCCGGCGAGGGACGACTGCGCGCCGATCTATGCGATCTCGCCGCTCGCCTCGGGCTCGATGGCGACCTCGCCCTCCCCGGCGCCTTACCCCATCCGGCTCTTGCCCGCCGCTACCGAGACGCATCCTGCTTCGTCATGCCTTCCCGCGTTCTCGACGGCGGCAATCGTGACGGGATTCCGAACGTTCTTCTCGAGGCCATGGCCGCGGGAGTACCGGTCGTGGCCACGGCGGTCGGCGGCATCCCCGAGGTCATTGCCGATCGGGTGAATGGCCTTCTCGCTCCCGAAGGTGATGTCGAGCAGCTGGCGGCTGGCATCGCCGAAGTGCTCGCTGATCCCGAGGCGGCGGCCGAACGAGCCGCTCGCGCACGGGCAGCAGTGATGGCGCGCTTCGACCTCGAGCGCAACGTGGATACGCTGCTCGATCTCTTCCGCCGAGCGGGAGCTGCTTCGTCGTCGCGGCCGCTCCGAGTCGCATACATCGTCAAGCGCTATCCACGCCTCTCCGAGACGTTCGTGATGAACGAGATCCTGGAACAGGAGCGGCAGGGGACGGAAGTCCACATCGTCAGCCTCAAGAAGCCGGACGAGGGCCGCTTCCACGCCGACCTGGCGCGGGTCCGCGCCGGCGTGACTTATCTCCCGGGCTACATTCTGCCGAGCTTGGGACGGGTCGCCGGCGCCAACTGGCGCTGGTTCCGGCGCCATCCCGGCCGTTACCTCACCGCTCTCGGGCTGGCGCTCAAGGGCGGGGATCGCCATCCACTCTCCGCATTCCTCAAGGCCGGCATCGTCGCCGATCTTGTCGTCCGACATGAGATCGAGCTCTTGCACGCCCACTTCGCCACCGGCGCGGCGTTCACCGCCATGCTCGCCTCCTGTCTTACCGGGGTGCCTTATGGCTTCACGGCTCATGCTCGCGACCTCTTCGGCGAGCATGTCGACCGGCGAGCGTTGCGTCGGAAAATAGCGCGAGCCTCCTACGTGGTCGCGGTCACCGAAGAGACACGCCATTTCTTGCGGGACATCGCAGGAAATCAACCTGGAGGGCGGATCTTGCGAATCGTCAACGGTGTGAGCCCTCGCTTGCTTATGCGCCCGGCGCCGCGCCTCCCCGGCGGCGTGCCTCTCGTTCTGGGCGTCGGCCGGCTGGTGGAAAAGAAAGGCTTCGATCTCCTCCTCGCTGCGGCGGCCACTCTCAAGGAACGCGGGACCTCCTTCCGCCTGGCGATAGCCGGTGACGGCCCACTTCGCCGCCGCCTCGAGGAGAAGGCATCGAGCCTGGGAGTGCCGGTCCGTTTTCTCGGCGCTTTGCCGCAGTCGCAGGTGCTGCGCGCCATGCGCGGGTCGCGGGTGGTGGTTCTGCCTGCAGTGATCGCCGCCGACGGCGACCGCGATGCGCTGCCCACCGTACTTCTCGAGGCGCAGGCGCTCGGACGTCCGGTGATCTCGACCCGCCTCACCGGAATCCCGGAGATCGTCGCCGACGGCGAAACCGGGATCCTCATCGAATGCGGTCCTCCGGCCGAGATGACAGCGGCTCTGGCGGCCGCGATCGATCTTCTCCTTGTGGATCGCGGCCTTGCCGCGCGGCTCGGCGCCGCCGGGCGGCGGCGAATGGTCGACAGCTTCGACCTCTCGCAAAGCGTCCGAGCGCTGCGCGCCTGCATGGCGGAGGCGGCGGGGAGGGTGGCGCCATGAGCCGGCGGGCGGTCATCTACTCGCACGACACCTTCGGAATCGGCAACATTCGCCGGACCTTCGAGCTGTGTCGAGCGCTGTCCCGGCGCATTCCCGATTTGTCGATCCTGGTCATCACCGGTTCGCCGCTGGCCAACGCTTTCAGCATCCCCGTCAACGTCGACTACGTGAAGTTGCCGGCGCTCAAGCGGGCGGGCCGCGGAGAGTATCGGGCGCGCGCCCACGGATTCATCTCCGAGGACATTCAAGGGATGCGGGCCGAGATCTGCCTGGCGGCGGTCGAGCGGTTCGATCCCGACATCGTGCTCGTGGACAAGGCGCCGTTCGGCGTCGCCGGCGAGCTCGCCCCCGCGCTGCGGCGGTTGCGGGTGACCCGGCCGGACTGCCCGCGCATCCTGGCGCTCCGCGACATCCTCGACACGGGTGAGGCGGTGCGCGAATCCTGGCGCCGGGGTTCGGTCGCCGAATCGATCGCCGAGCAGTACGACGCCGTTTGGGTCTTTGGCAGCCCCGCTTTCTTCGACGTCGCCAGTGAATATGAGCTCACGCCATCCCTGGCCCGCAAGGTCACCTACCTCGGCTGGATCGGGCGCAGCGAGCCGCCGATTCCAGCCGCAGAAAAGCGCCGGCAGCTCGGTCTCGACTGCGGTCCCGTCGTGCTCGTCACCGCCGGAGGCGGCGACGACGGGGAACTGCTGTTCGGCCACTATGTGCGCGCCCTGAATGCGCTCGAGGACGCAGAGCAGGGACTGCAGTCAGTGCTGATCAGCGGGCCGCTTGCGAGCCCGCGATTGCGCGAGCAGGTGGCCAACGCCTGCCGCGGCGGCCCTCGCCGTCGCTTCCTCGAGTTCGATCCCGACCTCTTGAGCGCGATCAATGCCGCCGACGCGGTCGTGTCGATGTGCGGCTACAACACGACCTGCGAGATCTTGCTGCTTCGCAAGCCGGCGCTCGTCGTTCCCCGCCATCAACCGGTGCAGGAGCAGATGGTCCGCGCCAGCCGGCTGAGCGCGCTCGGTGCGCTTCACATGTGTCAGCCGGAGGAGCTCTCGACCTCACGGCTCGTCGCCGAGATCCAGAAACTCCTG
Organism: Candidatus Eiseniibacteriota bacterium; assembly: GCA_044867365.1. Taxonomy (GTDB): domain Bacteria; phylum Eisenbacteria; class RBG-16-71-46; order CAVPCR01; family CAVPCR01; genus JBIOUT01. The sequence goes on from JBIOUT010000178.1 coordinate 5,203, forward strand.
CACGATTTCACTCCTGCCCACCTCGACCGCGAGCGATTCCCTTTCACCGCCCTCGAGCGAGCGAGCGAGTACGTGGAGCGGCTTCTCTCCGGCATACCTGCGACCGCCGGTGCCGGTCTCGCCCACGGCCTCGGCTTCGCAGCTCAGGCCAACCCCCATGCGCATCCTATTCCACGCACCCAGTAGGCGGGGCCTCGGCCACGTGCTGCGCGCGGCAACCCTGATCCGCGCCATTCAGGCGCGCGCGGGGGGCAGCGCGGGCGACAACGCGGGCGATAACGCAGGCGATAACGCGAGCGCGAGCCGTGAGCGCGCGGGCGAAAGCGCCGCTCACATCGACTGCCTTCTCGCGGTGAGCCACCCGCTGCCGGACGGCCTCCTCTCGCCCGATATCCCCTGGGCGGCCATCGGGCCCGTCGACTCCGAGGGGGCTCCCGATCTCGAACCGGTAAAGGGAATCGAGGCCGATCTCCTGGTCCTGGATACCTTGATCCCCGTGTTCTGGGAAGAGCTTCTCGATCAGGGCTGCCGCCGGGGGGCGCGACTTGCGCTCGTCCTGCGGGAGCTCCGACCGGAAGCCCTCACGGTTCTCCGATCGCATCCCGCTCTGCGTCACGTATCGACGATTATCGTCCCTCACCATCGCGACGAATGGACGCCTTCGCCGCCGCTCGGAAGCATCACCATCGTCCATGTCGGAGCGATCGCCCGCTGTGCTTGCTCGCCGAACGATTCATCCATGAATGATGGGGCCGCGCCCGAGATCCTGAGTACGGCCGGTGGCGGCGGCCATCGCGAGCTGTGCGAGCCTTTCATCGCCATGGTTCTCAGCGCCGATCGCGAGCTCCGCCGGCGCGGGCTCAAGCCACGTCATCTGTTGATCACCGGACCGCGCTACACCGGCACCGTGCCTGCGCCGGGCGATGTCGAGGTCCGGCACTTCATGCCCGACCTGCACACGTGGATCGCCAACTCCAAGGTGGTGATTTCCCGCGCCGGCTACAACACGGTGGCCGAGATCCAGGCGGCGGGAACACCGGCGATTCTCGTCCCCTCCGATCCCGGTCTCGACGACCAGCGAGGTCGCGCCCGCCGGATGGCGGCGAGCGGGCTCGCCGAAGTCATCGAGCCCGGAGACGTCGGGGCCCTGGTCGAAGCCCTCGCCCGCCGGCTGGCGGAGTCGCGGCCTCTTGCCAATCGAAAACCATCAGAAGCGGAAAGAAACTTCACTCCCGGCGCCACACTGGCTGCCGAACATCTCATGGCGCTCGCAAGCTCGGAGAGCCTCCATGTCTGAGCTTGCTCTGCAAACGGGTCTCGCTGGCTTGCCTGAGGCGCCGAGCGCCAAGATCGCCCCGGCGCTCGCCGCGACACTCGCTCTGGATCCGACTCGCCTGCAGAAAATGACGCTCGAGCGCGAAATATTGCACGAGCTTCCGGGCGAGAGACGAGTGGAGCGGATCATCCTCCGAGAGCGAGGAAAGGCCGTGGCGACCGCAGTGGCCAAGACCGACCTCGATGGCCGAAATGAGCGCTTGTTCCGGGTCCTTGCTCCCCTCGATCTCCCCATCCCCAAGCTTCTCGCCTATCTGCCCGAGTATCGGTTGCTCCTCATGGAGGAAGCGCGGGGGGAGCGACTCGACCACCGCATGGCCGCCGCCGCCGGCGCCGGCGAAGCAACAAGTGGACGGGCCGGAGCGGCGCTCGCGATCTTTCATCGGCACCGGCCCAAGGGCCTCAAGCGGATCACCATGAAGCTCCTTCTCGGACGGTTGCAGCCGCAGCCTTCCGAGCTTCCCGGGACGCTCGGCGGAGCGGCCTCACGCCTCGCCGATGCGCTGCAGCGGCTTCACGACCCTGCTCTCCGGCGATTGGTCCTCTGCCATCGCGATCTCCATCCCCGGCAGATCATCGACAACGGCCGTCAGGCAACGATCATCGATCTCGATCTCGCCAGCCTCGGGAATCCGGCGCTCGATCTGGCGAACTTCGACGTCTATCTGCGCGTGCGCCATCCGCAAGGTGCCGCGTCGATCTTCGCTGCCTTCTGTCAGGGCTATGCCGAGGCCGGAGGACTGCCTCGCGATCCGCGCGCCGAGCGGGTCTATCGCACCTTCACCTATTTGCGCTTGGCGGTGAAGACCTGCCGCACTGCGCCCGACGGTTGGCCCGAGCTCACGGCTCGGCTCCTCGACAATGGGCTTGCCGAGCTCAGCGGACGGGACGTTCTTCAAGAGGCTGCGTCATGAATCCCGCCGCCCATCCGACGACCGCGCTCCCACACGTGGGCTATGTGCTCACCGTCTATCCACGCCTTTCCGAGACCTTCATCATCAACGAGATCGCCGCGCTCGAGCGCATGGGCCTGAGGATCACCATCTTCAGTCAGAAGCCTGCGGCGGCCGAAAGCCTCGCCATCGCCTCGACTCGCTCCCCGATCGTCGTCCTGAGCGACCGCGGAGTCCGCTCATGGGGCGCGGCGCTCCGCGATCACCTGACTCTCCTTCTCACTCGTCCACGCCGCTATCTGTCCCTTCTTCGCTGGGCAACGAGCCGGGGTCACCGCTCTGCGCTCAAGAAGTTCTGGCGCGCCGGACGGCTCGGGCGCGAATGCGAGCGGCGCGGCATCGATCATCTCCACGCCCATTTCATCTCCGGCAACACCCGACTGGCGCGGCTCGCCTCGGCGTTCGCCGGGACGAGCTACAGCCTCACCGCTCACGCCAAGGACATCTACGCCACCGGCGCCAGCGATTCCAAGCTTGCCCGCCGGATCGGCGAAGCGGAGTTCACGGTCACGGTGAGCGAGCACAACCGCTCCTATTTGACCGGCTTCGCCGGCACGGAGCATCTGGTGGTCATTCGCAATGGAGTCGACCTCGAGCACATCCGCTTCGAGCCCCGACGATTGGCGGATCACCGGCCAGTGCTCGCCGTCGGGCGTCTTGTGCCCAAGAAGGGCTTCGATGTGCTCATCGAGGCGTTGGCGCAGCTGCCTGCCGAGGTCGAGGCCTGGATCGCGGGCGAGGGACCCGAGGAGACTCGGCTTCGGGCCCTGATCGCGTCCCGTGGGCTCGAATCGCGAGTCACGCTTCTCGGGGCGCGATCTCACGCCGAAGTGCTCGAGCTCATGACGAGATCGACCGCGCTCGCGGTGCCGAGCGTTGTCGCCGGCGACGGCGATCGAGATGGACTTCCCACCGTGATCGCCGAAGCGATGGCGGCCGGGCTGCCGGTCGTCGCCAGTCGCACGACCGGAATCCCCGAGCTCGTGATCGACGGCGAGACCGGACTCCTGTCCGATCCCGGCGATGCGACGGCGCTTGCCCGGGCGCTCGCCGCACTGATTGCCGATCCGGAACGCGCCTCGGCTCTGGCGCGCGCCGCGCGAGCCAAAGTCGAAGCGGAATACGACCTGCGGCGGAATGCCTCTCTCCTCCTGGCACGATTCGCGACGGTGCACCCCTCGTCGCTGCGTGAGGTGGTGAAATGCTGAACTTCCGGATCGTCCCCGCGATCCGCAAGGTTCGGTGGGCGACCATTCTTCGAATCTGGAGCCATTTCGGCGATCTCGTCCTCAAAGAGAAACGCGCCATCGCCGTGAGCTTCATCGGCACGGTGGGGGTCGCCTTGACCGAAGTGCTGCAGCCATGGCCGCTCAAGGTCATCTTCGATTACGGACTGCTGGGCCAGAAGGGCAAGGGGATGTGGGTGGGGGTAGCCGCCTGGATGCACACTCACACGGCCGAGGGTCTCATTCTGGCCTCACTGGCGATCGTCGTCCTCGCCATGCTCACCGGTGTTTTCGGATACGTCGAATCGATGAGCATGGCCGCCGCCACCCAACGCATCGTCTTCGGGATTCGGGCCCGACTCTATCGCCATCTCCAATCCCTCTCCCTCGACTTCCACGATGCCAGTCACTCCGGGGATCTGCTCATGCGTCTCACCGGCGACATCAACATGATGCGCGAGATGTTGTCGACGAGCGTGGTCGCCTTGACCGGCACCTTCTTCATCCTCGCCGGCATGACCGTGGTGATGTTGTGGATGGATCCCCTTCTTACCGTGGCGGCGCTCATCATCGTGCCGGCGCTTGCCGTCGCCGTCGGCTCGCTGAGCGGCGAGCTGAAAGCGGCCGTCTCCCGCCAGCGGCGGAGCGAGGGCGAGGTGGCGGCGGCGGTGCACGAGACCCTGATCGGCATCCGGGCGGTCAAGGCTTTCGGGCGCGAGGAAGTGGAGGAGAAGCGTTTCGCTCGCACCAATCGCCGGAGCCTGCGCCAGGGGCTCCGGGCCAAACGCCTCGAGCTCGCCCTCACCCGGCTCGTTCAAATCCTGATTGCGGTGGGCACCTGCGCGGTAGTTCTTGCCGGCGCCCGGCGCGTACACGCGGGGGCGATCACTCCCGGCGACCTCCTGGTGTTCATGGCCTACGTGCAGAAGATGTACAAGCCGATGTCGCGCATCTCGCGCTTGCTGGCGCAATTGGTCAAGGCGGCGGCGAGCGGAGAACGCGTCATCGAAGTCCTCGATCGCAAGCCAACGGTCGCCGATCTCCCCGATGCGATCGAGGCGCCGCCCTTCCACGGCCAGGTCGTCTTCGATCACGTGAACTTCGGCTATCGGGAAGGAGAGGAGCGCGCGCTCCGGCGAATGACCTTTGTGGCGGAACCCGGAAGGCTCGTCGCTCTCGTCGGAAAGACCGGCGCCGGCAAGAGCACCGTCCTCAACTTGCTTCTTCGCTTCTATGATCCGTGGGAAGGCCAGGTACTGATCGATGGCGAGGATATTCGCCGCTACACCATCGCCTCACTCCGCGACCAGATCAGCGTCGTCCTCCAGGAACCGCTCCTCTTCGGCCTGACGGTGCACGAGAACATCGCCTTCGGGAAACCCAAGGCCCCGCGCGACAAGGTGATCGAGGCGTCGATGCGAGCCGGCGCCGACGAGTTCATCCGCGAGCTGCCCGAGGGTTACGACACCCGGATCAGCGAGCGCGGGACGAGCCTTTCGGGAGGTCAGAAGCAGCGCATCGCCATCGCCCGCGCCATCCTGCGCCGGAGTCCGATCCTCCTCCTCGATGAGCCGCACACCGGACTCGACGCCGAGACCGAGGCCGAGGTGTCGGAATCGTTGCGCAAGCTCATGGCCGATCGCACCACCTTCGTCATCGCTCATCGCCTCGCCACGGTGATCGCCGCCGATCACATCCTCGTTCTCAACAAAGGCAAGCTTGTCGCCGAGGGCACCCACGCCGAGCTCTATGCGGCGGGCGGATATTACCGGCGGCTCTGCGATCTCCAGTTCGGCGCCGACTTGGATCATCGGCGGGCGATCGGGCAGCCCATTCCGGCATCTGCTTTGCCCCAACTCGATGTGATCGGGGAGATCTCGGGATGACGGCCACCGATACATCCTTTGCCCCGCGCCAGGCATGCGAGGATCCGGCCCTTCCCGGACTCGCGCTCGGCCTCGATCCATCGCTTGTCGCCCGTCTGTTGGCGCGAGAGGGCGCGCTTGCTCCCGGAACCGAGGCTTCCATCCGTCATGTCCGCTATCACCCGCGTCACGGCCTATGGATCTCATACGAGGCTCGAGGTGAATCTCGACCGGGGCGCCTCTTCTATGGCCGCATCGACGCTCCCGGTATCGAGCCCCTCGCCGGCCATGAGCAGATGGACGGGGGCAATGGATCGCTAGTCCGTCTCGGGGACATCCCGATGGTCGTGCGCTTCTTCCCGCACGACGCCGTCCTCCGGCGTCTGGCGGTCGTCTGCGAGCTCGACAAGATCAAGCGCAAGCTCGAATCGGTGCTCGCGACCGAGGATATCGAATGGAAGATCAGGCGCTCGAACGCCGCGACGAGCGTCGTGCGTTACAAGCCGGAGCGAAGATGCGTTCTTCGGCTCGAGCTCGACGCTCGCCGCCGGAAGACGAGGAGCAAGCACCGGCTCGCCCTCTACGGGCAAGTGGATGCCGACGGCACCGGCGAACGGGTCGCCGATCTGCTCGCAGAGTTCGCGACAACGACGGGAGCGATGGGGCCGCTCGCCGTCCCCCGCCTCGTCCTGCGTGCTCCCGAGCTCGGATTACACGTCCAGGAAGAGATCGAGGGAACGCCACTCCCCGCCCATCTCGAGCGCGACGATGCCAAGAAGGTGGTTCGGCGACTCGCAGGCCGCCTGATCGACCTCCAGCGTTCGGGAGCCCGTCCTCCCCGCACTCTCGCCGTCGAGGATCGCCTCGTCTCTGCAGGCCAAGCGGCGGCCACCCTGGCCAAGGTGCCGGAAGCTTCGGCGCGCGGTCTGGCCGACCTCGCGGCGCAAATCCACCGTATCCTCGCCGATCGCGCCGACCCGGCTCCAGTCATCGGGTGCGTGCATGGAGACTTCCATCCCGGGCAGGTCCTCGTGCGCGGCCGGCGCACCTGGATCGTCGACTTCGATTCTGCGGCGGTCGGCGACCCCCTCGTCGATCCGGCCACCTTCTTATCCGGACTATGGCTCGAAGCCGGCGAGGGCCGGATCACCCGCGAATCGGCCCGGCGAGCGGCGAAAATCTTCGTGCGCGCCTATGCCGCGGGATGGCCCTCCGCCTTCGATGCGACCCGACTGCGCTGGCACCTCGCTTGTGCATTTCTCGAAGCCGCGATCGCTCCACTTCGCCAGCTGCAAGTCGGCTGGCCCGAGCGCGTGGCCTATCGACTCGAACTTGCCGCCTCGATGGTCCGCGGCGCGGAGATCCTTCCATGACCTTGACCAGCGCGCACCAAGACGGCGGCAGCCGGATCGAGGGCGGGCGGGGGGTCGATGGTATCCGCATGAGTGGACCGTGGGCCGAAATGCGGCGAGCGCTCGAGGAGATGGGCGCCCGCGCGTTGACGCCGGGGCGAATGGCGCGTGTTCGCGCCGCCTTCCCCTGGGGCGCCGGAGGGGCCACGATCCTGTTCGAAAGCGGCGAACCGGATTCCCTCGCCCGGGGAACGGTGGATCCTCATCGTCCGGCGGCGATTCTCGACCGCGAGCCTGCGGCCGCCGATTTCTGCGCCTCGCTCTATTTTCCTGAGTCCGATCCGGAGCTCGAGCCGCTCGGTGCTCTGCTGGCCGGCGACATCGCCGTCGAGGGACGCCGGCCGGTCATGGCCAGCCTCCGTTCCTACCGGCCGCTCCGCCGGGCTCAAGTCGAGCTCCACTTCTCCGGGGAAAGCTCGACGGCTTTCGCCAAGATCGAGCACCCGCGGCGCGCTCGACGGGCTGCTCGCCGCCGTGCCGCGCTCGAGCGCGAGCTCACCGGCGAGCTGCGACTGCCGCCGACGATTGCCGAGGAACGGGAGATCGGGGTGACGATTGCAAGCGCGGCCCCGGGGGCTCCGCTCAGCGAGGCATTGGTCTCTTCCCGGAGTGGAGTCGCCCTTGCTCGGGTCGGCCGAGCGCTGATCGACCTCGAGCGCGCACTCGGTGACGAGCTCGCTTCACTTCTGCCGGCATACGGCATGGGCGAAGCCCTGGCCGATCTCGTCCGCTTCGGCGCCCTCGTCGATCGTTTCGGATTCGAGGTCGCTTCCACGATCGAGAGGGGAATCGAACGTCTGAGGACGCTTTCCCCGGATTCCGGACGGCGCGCGGTCCTTCACCGCGACCTCCACGATGGGCAGCTGGTTCTCGGCCGTCACGTGGTCATCTTCGACCTCGACCAGGCAAGCGCCGGCGATCCGGCGGTCGACGTCGGCAATCTCCTCGCCCACCTTCGCCTGCGCGCACTGCAAGGCCGGCTGGGCGCGACCTCCACCGCCGCCGGGAGGGCCCTGCTCAGCGGTCACGGCGCCGAGTGGGCGGGTCGCTGGCGGCAATCGGTGCTCATCTGGGAGGCGGCTTCGCTCTTCCGGCTCGCCGCGGTCTACGCCCTCCGACCCCGCTGGAGCTATCTCGGCTCCGAGCTCGCGAGCATGGCGGAGCGGATTCTGGACGCGCCCGATCTGAGTTGGACATGAAAGCGCAGACCCCCATCCCGATCGCTTCGGCCCACACACCCGAGCTCATCGACCGGGCGATCGCCGAGCGACTGGAACCGGGATTGGCCGCCAACCGCTGGAGATCCGACTTCGCTCAATTTGCCGAGAAACGGTTGTGGTCGGAGCACCACCAGAAGGCCCTGCTCCGCAAGTTCGAGGTTGCGCTCGGCGTTCTCCGCGGGCGCCGGATTCTCGATCTGGGCTGCGGGCGGGGCGGTCTCACCGTCGCCCTGTCACGCCGCGGGTGCAGGGTGGTGGCGATGGATCTGAGACGGCGCAATCTGGAGACCACCATCCTCCGCGGCCGGCGCTACGCCCTGTCGCCGGCGGCGGCCGCGGCGACGGGAGAGCGACTGCCTTTCGCCGACCGGAGCTTCGATTTGGTGATCTGCAAGGACATGCTCGAGCACTGCTCGAATCCTGATCTCATCCTGGCCGAGATCGCGCGCGTCCTCGCCCCCGGCGGAGTCTGCTTTCTCACCGTCATCAACCGCTTCTGTTTCAAAGACCCTCACTACCATCTGTGGGGAGTGAGCTTCCTTCCTCCAGCGGTCGCCGAGCGTTACATCGCCTGGCGAGGCCGCGCCAAGCAGTCGTATCGCGACTGCCAGAAGCTCGGCGACATGCATTACTACCGCCTGCCCCGCTTCCGGCAACTGGCCGGCGCGCACGGATTGAGCATCCGCCGCGACCTGCACGGGCTTGGTCGTCGCTCCGATCCGATCTCGCTTCCCGTCCGCTTGCGCCGCGCGGCCGAGGACCTGGCCTACGGACTCGGCAAGCGACTCTCTCTCGGAGTGGCGTGCTTCGAGCTACTCCTCGAGCGTAATGGGACCCTCGAACGCCGCTCCGGCAATCGCTCCAACGGGCGCTTTCTCCTCGCCGCCACCATTGTCCTCGCCACAGCGTTCAGCGCTACGCCCGCCGCGGCCGCGGCCACGATTCAGGCCTTCGATCTCTCCGACCTCCGCCCCGGGATGCGAGTCGAGATCAAGGGTGAGCTGTCCGGCGAGCGTTTCTCCGCTTCGCGGGCCACCCTCAAGGCGGATGACGGCCATGCGATCGAAGTGAAAGCGCCGATCGACCCGAAGCCACCTCCCGCCGCCGATTCCCTTTCGTTCCATCTACTCGGACGCCCGGTCGTCGTCCTCGCTGGCGCCACCGTGCGCGGCGCCGCCTCGCGCGCCGATCTCGCCGCCGCCGCCAAACCCGGCCGCTGGGTCAAGGCGCGCTGCCGCGACCGCGGCAATCTCCTGCTGGTCGAGTCGATCACTCTTCGTTCCGAGACCGCGGGCAGCGCCGAGATCGAAGGACCGATCGACGCCCTCAAGCGCCGCGGGAATGACCGCGTCCTCCTCGAGATCGGGGGCTTCGAGGTCGAGGTCGATGATCGTGCGCAGCTCCTCATCGATCCCGATGAGCGGGTCCCTCTCCTGCCGCGGGCGGTCGATGACGACGACGCGCGCCCCCGCTCGCGGCATTTCCTGGGGGGTCGCGCGTCGCTCGGCGGCCAGGTGAGATGGGATGTGAACCCAGAATCCAACCTGGATCTGGACCGCGATCTGCCGGGGGATCGCACCGACGGTATCTTCACCGGGCAGCTCGAGGTGGCGGCGCGATTCGATCCCCATTGGGCGGGATTCGTGAAAGGCGCTCTCACCAGCACGGTGGGTCTGAACGAGCCGCCCGGGGTCAATAGCGATCGGGCGAGAGGCCAATTACATGAGATGTATCTCCTGTGGTCCTCTCCCCTCCGTTGGGCGGCGCTCGAGGTGGGGCGCCAGGACTTCGATGAGCCGCGGGAATGGCTCTACGATGAGAATCTCGACGCCGTCCGAATTCATCTGGCGCCCCACCGGCGAGCCAAGATCGAGCTCGCGCTCGCCGGCCGACTGGGAGTTTCCGGGGTCGACGGCGAACGTGGCTATGCAATCGGCTACGCTCAGGCAGCTCTGGTTCGCAAGTCATGGGCCGGGGCTTACGCCATCGGCAGGAACGACCCGGCGGGCGGAGATGACGCCCGCTGGCTTGGCCTACGCGCAGGTGGCGCGCCGATCCGCGGTCTCGATCCGTGGCTCGATCTCGGAATCCTGCTCGGCCGGACCGCCTTACGCCGCCATCGCGGCACCGCATTCGACCTCGGGCTGACCATCCAGCCCCTCGCCCTCTCCCGCACCCCGAGCGCTTTCGCCGCCCGCAGGCCGGCGGTCACCATCGGTTTGGCACGCGGTTCGGGCGACGCCGACGACACCGACGACGAGGACAGCACCTACCGGCAGACCGGCTTCGAGGACAACACCGACACCTTTGCGGGAGTGACCAGCTTCAAGTACTACGGAGAGCTTCTCGATCCGGAGCTTTCCAACATCCGAATCTTGACGATGGGCGCAGGTTTTCGCGTCGGCCCCTCGTCCTCGGTGGATTTCGTCTACCACCGCTATCGCCAGGTCGTGGCGGACAACCGACTGCGGTCCGAGCTTCAAATCCAACCGCTCGGCGACAATCCATTCCTGGGATCGGGGACCGACCTCATCTTCGGCATGGAAGAAATCCAGAACCTGGAAATCGAGCTCGATCTTGCCGCCTTCTTCCCCGGACGCGCCTTCCCGGATGGGTCGGCGACGGCGACGCGGGCGAGCCTCCAGGTCAAGCTCAACTTCTGATGAATGCGATGAGGCTCAAGAGAGCCGCTCGCGCGGCGGCGGGGGCGGTCGCGATCACGGCCCTGGCGGATCCAACCGCTGCCTTCCAGCTCACCGGCAGGGTGGTCGATCCTGACGGCGCCCCGGTCGTGGATGTCGATCTCGACCTCGAAAACCTGGAGACGGGTAGCACCCTCGTCACCCCCAACGACAACACGGACAGTCACGGGCGTTTCGCTCTCGAGGTGCCTTCCGGCTTCTATCGCGTCTTGTTCGAGCCACCGGCGGGGCTCCCTCTCGCACCACACGTCGTGCCTCGCCTGCAGATCGCCGGAAACATCACCCTCGACATCCGGCTGCCTCGGGGGATCGGGCTCGCCGGGCGGATCACCGGGCCGGACGGCCTCGGGGTCGCAGACGTCGACCTCGATGTTTTCGACCGCGCGCTCCGGGTCAAGCTACCGACGCCCGGCGGAACCGATCGCACCAACGCGCTCGGCTTCTATTCCCTTCTCGTTCCCCCGGGAACCTACGACATGCAGGCCGACCCACCACTTGCCGCCATGCTGGCGTCTTCCCGAGTCGACTCGCTCGTCATCGATCAAGAGGACGTGATCATCAATGTGCAGCTCCAGTCCGGATGGCTCCTCTCCGGAACGGTTCGCGCCCCCGGGGGACGCCCCGTCGCCGGCATTGACCTCGATGCGACCGATCTCGAGTCCGGCGCCAACGTTCCACTCGGCAACGACAAGACCGACGCCGAAGGCCGCTACGCGCTCGTCTTGCGCGGCGGCCGTTACAAGGTGGAGATCCAACCGCCGCCTGCGACCCGCTTGGTCTCGGTCGTCGAAGAGATCACTTGCGATGCGAACCGCACCCTCGATCTGACCCTCAGTTCCGGATTCCTGGTGGAAGGTCGGGTTCGAGACCCGAGCTGGCAACCGGTCGAGGCGGCGAACCTCGATTTCAAGGACGTGGTGAGCGGCCAGGTGATGCCGACTCCGAGCGACTTCACCAATCTCCGCGGCGATTACGCCGTAGTCCTGCCGCAGGGGAGCTACGACGTCATCGCCTTTCCGCCGCGGGGGGCGAGCTATCCCCCCGACACGACGCGTGCGATCGAGATCGCAAGCGATCGCCGGCTCGATCTCAATTTCGGCCCCGATCCCAGCCCCCCGGCTGCCCCTGTCCTCCTGCCCGCCTTCCCCAACCCCACTCCCGGCGGCGCCCGGATCCCGTTCCAGATCCCCGAGGGCTCGAGCCTCGCCCGGATCACCATCGTCGACGCCGCTGGACGAACGGTGAAAGTGCTCACCGCCAAGGTGGGCGGGATCTATGAGGGCGGGAGCGGCTTGCCCGGTGAAGGGCTCGCCTCGTGGGACGGGCGCGACCGGCGGGGGTTCATCGCCCCTTCCGGCGTCTACTTCGTTCGACTCGAAATGAGCGGCCAGGTTGCCACTCGCAAACTCGTGGTCTTCCGTGAATCGTTGAGGTGACGCATGGAAACGATCATCCAGCTCCGCTCCAGTTCCTTCCTTCGCGCCATGCGAGTGCTGCTGTTCCTCCTTGCCTTCGTCGTTCTCGGCACCATCGCCGCCGACAAGGCTTGGGCCTTCCGGGTGATGGGCACCGTCCGCAACGCCGGCGGCCAGCCGGTCCCCGGCGTGGACATCGATGCCGTGAACGCCGCCACCGGGGAGTCGTTGACCCTTGCCAACGATGGGACCGACGCCAACGGCTTCTACTACATCTACTTCCCTCCAGGCACCTACAACATTCGATTCACCCCTCCCCACGGGAGTCCGCTCGTGTCCCAGGAGCGGACCAACATCGTGGTCATGAACAATGTGACTCTCAATGTGACGCTGCCGAACGGCTTCTTCCTCTTCGGAACCGTGCGCGATCCCAATTTGCAGCCGATCGCTGGTGTCGATGTCGATGTCCGCGACCAAGGGACCAACGCCTCCATCTTCCTCGGCAACGATGACACCGACGTCAATGGTTTCTACGCCGTGGTCCTTCCCAACGGCAACTACAAGGTGCTATTCCGTCCGAATCCGAGCACGAGCTACCCGGTGCGGGTGTTCGAGAACATCGCGATCTCCGATCAAGATCGCAATCTGAACGCCAACCTCCAGAACGGCGTTCGCCTGTTCGGCACCGCCAGCGACCCCTCGGGCGATCCGCTCCCGGGGGTGAAGCTCGAGGTGTTCGACGCAGTGAGCGGTGCCAAGGTCTGGACCTTCGGTTCGAGCTCCGATTCGCTCGGCTTCTACCAGGCGGCGCTCCTGCCGGGATTCCGTTACGACCTCGTCTATCAGGGGCCCTCGCCCTGGGGCTACCGGGATCTGAGAGTCGATTCCCTCCTGGTGGCCGCCCCCACCCAGCGCAACGTCACGCTCACTTTCCCTTATCGTTTGAGCGGCTCGGTCCAGCCTGCTTCGGGCGGAGGCGGCGTGCCGCAAGTACGCATCGATGTCTTCTCTCATGCAGGCGGCGACGATATCCCGCTCGCCGACCGCCATACCGACTCAAACGGCGACTATCGAGTCGACGTGCCCGCCGGGACCATTGATGTGACTTTCCGCTCTCCCGAGGGGAACGGCTTGGCATCGAAGATCATCCGCAACATCCAGATCTCCGAGGATACCGACCTCGACGCCTTGCTGCCGAACGGCTTCGCGCTCACCGGACGGGTGCGGAGACCGGGAGGCACGGGTGTGGCCAACGTCGACTTCGACATTAAAGACTCGGTGACGGGACTCGAAGTGCCGGTCTTCGACGATGACACCGACGCGCTCGGCGATTACACGCTCGTCTTGCCCAACGGGACCTACAACCTGGACATCGACCCCGGACGCGGGGTCCGACTGGTGGCGCAAGTGGCGACCGGAGTCATGATCCCGCATTCGCTGCCCTTCGACTTCCAGCTCCAGGCCGGCTTCCTGCTCTCGGGTCGGGTGGTCGATCACGTCGCCAATCCCTGGCCGGACATCGATCTCGATGTTCGGATCGCCAACACCGCCACTCAGATCGTCACCCCCGGCGACGACACCGATGCCAACGGCAACTATCTGGTCACCGTTCCAGCGGGGACCTATGACCTCGCCTTCACCCCGCCGGTCGGCATCCCGGTGGCGAGCGGCTTCTTCGAGGATGTCGTCATTTCGGGTGATCGTGTCTTCGATGCGATTCTCGCGAGCACGGTGATCGGAGTGGCCGAGGAATCGGCCCCGGGAGCGGCATCCGCCCTCGTCCTCGAGCCCAACCATCCCAATCCGTTCAACCCGTCGACCGTGATTCCCTTTGCCATCGAAGAACCGGCGGTGACGACCTTGCGCATCTACGATGTCGGCGGCAGGGCGGTGCGCACCCTTCTCGAGGGTCCACTAGCCCCCGGGCGCCACGAGCTGGCCTGGGACGGCCGCGACCATCGGGGGGCCGTCGTTCCGTCCGGCGTGTACTTCGCCAGGCTCTCGACGGGTCGTGGGATCCGGACGCAGAAAATGGTGCTCACCCGGTAGCGTCGCTCCGGGGGCGGGTGGCGTCGCAATCCGCGGCGCCACCGCCGCCGACACCCCTTCGTCCCGCCGGCGATTGCGCTAATCTCCAGGGATGCCGGCGGTGGGTGAGCTCGCTCGATCTCGGACATTCGCTGCATCTCGGACCATCGCCCTACGGTTCGCGGGCTTCTGGCTGGCCGGCTTCACCCTCTATGGCCTCCTCGACCAGCGGCTCGCGGCGCTCAATGAAGCGACCGCCCGATTATTTGCCCTGAGCCTCCGGCTCCTGGGCTTCGATGCGGTGGCGGTGGGGCATGCGGTGATCTGGGAGGCGGGCGCCCGCTCGTTCGTCATCATCGACGAGTGCACGGGGATTTTCGGCCTTCTCCTCTTCACCGCCATCGTGCTCGCCACCCCCGCCGCCAACGGACGGCGTCTCCTCGGCATCGGAATAGGAATTCTGGCGATCGCAGTCATCAATCTGATCCGGCTCATCATCCTCGCTTTCGTCTACACCTTCGCTCCTACCGCCTTCCCGTTCGTTCACGAGGTCATCATCCAGGTTTTCTTCATCGCCGCCGTCGTCGCCTTGTTCCTTGCCTGGCTCCCCCGAGCTACTCCGAAGACCTAGGTGCGGAGTTTGGCTCGCCACCTGCTTCGCATCGGACTATGGGCGCTGGCGAGCCTGGCCCTTTGGAAGCTTCTCGATCCCGTGTGGAGAACGGTGCTCGAGGGGCTGGTCGGGATCATGGTGGTCCTCATGGGGAGCGAGGCGGAAGTGATCGTGGGGAAGAGCAACGCGAGCCCGGTCCTCTTCCTCGCCCTTTATCTCGCTGAACGGCCGAAGTGGCGCCGGGCCGCGGTGGTGATCCCTCTCGGCCTCTTCGCCTGTCTCTTGCTACAGGCCCTGGCCATTGCCACCCTCGCCACCCATCCTTCGCACCGTGCATTGGGCGACCGGCTGCTGCGTAGCCTGGTCGTCGGCCTCGACAAGGCGGGACCGATCATCATCTGGCTCCTGGTGTCGCGGAGGAGATGGCCCTATGTGCGGCCTGGCCACGGAGATCGCTCCAATTAATTCTGCTTAGGGATGCGGGTGAGACTCTTCATCCATGCGTCGCCGAATTTCTTCGGCCAGGACACGGCCTGCGACTTCATGCCCGCGTCGATTGAAATGCATGTCCTGCCGGTGATAGAGGTGCCGCCGCCCATCATCGAGTGGTGGTACGGCGCGCAATTGAGGCAGTAGGTCAATACAAGGAACGCCGTTTCTCGCAAAGGCAAGCCTCGCCGTGATGTCCGCGATCTCTGCGGCTTTTCGCTTGGACTCCCGCGACAGGATCACGAGTTGCTTTGGAATGCAATAGACGAGAAGCCTCTCACGGTCAAAGATGCGTCCTGACAAGGGATTGGGTTTGAGCCCGATCAATTCCTGAAGGTCATTGCCGATGAAGAGATTGACAACAAAGAGATCGGGAGCCCACGGTATTCCATAGTTACGCAGAATGTACTCGTAGACATTGGGCCCGGTCGCCGAAAGTCCAAGGTTCAGAACCTCACATCCAGGAGCAAGGCGCTCGCAGACCGTCGTGAAGTGAAAGTAATGCGGCACAGTGCCCCAGGCGAAGGCATCGTCCGCACAATCACCTCGAGCCCGATCTCGAGGATGATGAGCGTGATGCAAAGGTTCCAGGTTATGACCAGCAACGGTCGGACAGTCGGCTGCGGAAGGCGCCGCGCGAGCAGAGCGGCTCCCACTGTTCGCAACGGCCCAGGCAGAGGCGAAGGCGATGAGTCGGCGGAGGGTGAATGGCTGGAATGCGACCGCGAACCCAACAACAGCGAGGATTGCCGACGGCAGCAGTGTTTCCGGGCCATGCCAACCAGCGGCGCCGACGAACGCGTTTACGCCGGGTCACTCGATGGCGATGGTGAGGCGCTTGTTGATCCGGCCCTTGCTCTCGTGCTTGACCACCCGCATCCGTCCCACCTCGCGGGTGTTGGCGACATGGGTGCCGCCGTCGGCCTGGCGGTCGAGCCCGACAATGTCGACGATCCGGATCTCACGGATGGCTTCGGGGATGAGATTCACCTTGGTGCGCACGAGATCGGGAATGCCGAGAGCCTCCTGGCGCGAGATGCTGTAGACCCGAATCGTCCGGCTGGCTTCGATCTCGAGCCTCACCTTCTCCTCGATCTCGTGCGCGAGATCGGCGGGCATCCCCTCGAGCTCAAAGTCCATCCGGGCCGACAGCGGTTTCATGCTCGACCCGGTGAC
>JBIOUT010000179.1:0-4396 GCA_044867365.1 Candidatus Eiseniibacteriota bacterium
TCTTCGACCTGCGAGCTGGGCGTGGTTGAAATCGCTCAACCACCTGCCCTACGTTCTTGCGGCCGCGGAGGCACGGCGGGCGGGCGCCGACGAAGCCCTGCTCGTCGCGGATGGCCGGGTACGAGAGACGACCTCGGCCAATCTCTTCGTGGTGCGGGAGGGGACGCTCTGGACCCCGCCCCTCGCCGATGGGGTTCTTGCGGGGGTGACTCGCGACCTGATTCTCGAGTTGGCCCGCGGGCCGGCGGGCAGTGAGCTCGTCGGTGGAGTCGAAGAGCGGTCGATCGCACTAGTCGATCTTGCCGATGCCGAGGAGATCATGGTCACCGGATCGGTGGCGGGGGTGAGGGCGGTGGAAGCGGTCAACGGCAACCCAGTGCGGGGCCCGGTGCCCGGGCCGGTGACGCAGCGCCTTCGCTCCGCCTACGGAGAGCTCTTGGATTCGACCTGCCGCCGGACGGGGTGATGATCAAAAAACCGATGATGAACGCCGATTTCCGCGCCTGTTACTCCCGCTGGATCTGCCGGTACGCCGCCCTGGCTCTCGCCATCCTCTTGGTCACCGCCGGGGGATGCAGCGAGAAGGGAGGGCCCAATACCGACATCCCCTTCCGTGTCGTGTTCATCGAGCCATCCGTCGGCAGCACCAACGTCGCCTGCAGCGACACCATCCGCATCACTTTCAATAGCCCCATCGACACGACTGCCGTCTTCGACGATCAACCGCCGCGCTATTTCCTCGCCGGCATCCGTCCCCAGGGGGTGCTCGATGCCCAGGGCACCTTCCTCTCCAACTTCGGGCGCACCCTCAATCTGCCCTTCACCTTCGTCCCCAGCACGAGCTACACCTTCGACTTCACTCGAGCTCGCGGCGAAAACGGAGAACTGCTCGAGACCGCGGCCCAGACCACCTTCCAGACCGCCGCTTCCGGGCAGGGGTGCCCGTAGCCGGGGCCCAAACGTCGGCTCGAGAGCACGCGCGGCCGGGGCGTTTCACGCTTTCACTGCTGCTCTTTCTCGCCGGCATCGCCGGCGGGTTCTTCCTCCGAGTCGAGCCGGCACTGCGAGCGGGTGAGGTCGAATTCCAAGGCCACGCCGCCTTCGACGAGCGGATGCTCCGCGCCGTCGCCGAGACCGGCCACTTGCCGGAGATCGATCCCCTCGGGCTTCCACCCGAGGGAAAGCCGGTCCGCGCCCTGGTCCCGCCCCTCGCCTATCAGACCTCGGCGGCGTTCGATCGACTCATCGACGCGATCGATACCGGAGATCTCGATCGCTCGGCGATCCTCCTCACCGCCTTGTGCGGCGCGCTCATCACGCTCCCCGTGGCTCTTGCCGCGTGGGGCCTCGGGCTTGCACCCGTAGCCGCGGCGACCGCCGCTCTTTTCGCCGTCCTTTCCCCCGCCCATATCTGCGCCACTCTTGGCGACCGCCTCGGAGACACGGCCCTGGGAACGCTGCTCACGACCGGACATGTGGCGGCGCTCGTTCTGGCGCTCGCCGCCGGCCGGGGGCGCCGGCTCATCGCCGCGAGCGCCGTCGCCGCGGCGACCCTTGCCCTGGCGATGTCGACTCAGCGAGATGCGCTCGTTCTCGTGCCGCTCGAGTCCCTGGTCGTCCTTGGCGCCTTTCTTGTCCGACGACTCCGGCCGCCGCTCCTCATCGCTTTCGCTCCTTCACTGGCCACCGCCCTCGCCACTTCGTTGATCGTCCCCCATCTCATCACCGGTCCCTACCTCCTGAGTCGGAGCGGCGCGCTTGCCTTTCTCACCCTCGGACTTCTGCTCCTCGATGCAGCAACCGCGCTTCATGCCCAGCGCGGTCCCCGAGCCTGGATCCCTCGCGCCGCTCTCGTCGCCGTCATCCTCCTGACGAGCCTCGGGCTCGGGCGTTCCCCCACCTTCGACAATCTTCTCGAGGAGCTCGAGGCTAAGCTGGGCATGGAGCGCCCCGGCGATGCCCTTCGGGTTCTCGCGCTACCGCCCTCGGCCATGGGAAAAGACGACGTGGCGTGCGGCTCGGGCGCCGCCGATCTGGCGACGACCGGTGTCATCGCCTTCGTCTATGCGGCGGGCCGGCGACTCACCCGACGGAGGAGTTTCCCGGCACCATCGACGCCAAGTCCCACCGGGCTCTGGCTATGGCATGGAGGAGCCGCGGCGTTCTTTCTTCTCACGCTTATCTCGGGGCGCTTTGCTCCGCTCGCTGCTCCTCTCCTCGCCCTCTACCCGGGACTTCTCCTCGACAGTGTGATCCGCTCCGCCGGCGCCGTCCCGCGCCCGGCGCTTGCCAGGACCGCCTCCGCCCTGACGGTCGCCGTCCTCATCTTGATGGCCGGCGACGCATGGCTCGAGGTTCATCGCTCTTCCGCGACACTCGAGCCCGACCTTGAAGCGGCTCTCTCCTGGCTCCGAGCCGAAGCTCATCCCGGGGATGTCGTCCTCTGCGATTGGATGCGCGGCGATGTCATCCAATCCATGGCCGGCCTGCCCACGCCGACTGATCGGATGATCGCGCTCCCCGAGATGCGCCGGCGCGTCGCCGCCCATGCCGCAGCGCTCTATGCGGGAGAGGGCGATACCTTGCTGTCGCTTCGCCGGCGTTACGAGGCCCGATATCTTTGGGTGAGCAAGGAATCGCAAGCGGCCAACACCGCAGCTCTGGGTATCCGATATGCCGATTACTTCACCGAGGATGGGCCGACCGCGCGAGGCTCGCAAACGATGGTCGGGCGATTACTGAGCCGTCCCAGCGACGTCCCCGGGCTCGCGCCGCGCTTCGCCGCGGGTCCCGAGCGCATCTTCGAGTTCGTCCCGTGAGATCCAGGAGAGGGTATACTCGCATGCAGCCTTGCTGATCTCTGTCGCCAACGTTTTGCGTGATTCCGTGAGTCTCATGCGCCGAGCAACCTATCCCGCCGGCTATCGCGTACCGGGCCTCGCCGCCTTCATTCTTGTCTGCCTCTCGCTCGCCGGCTGCGGCGGCGGGCGGTCAGGCGCCCCCGGAGCGCCCGAGGTCCTGGTCGCCAGCGACAGGATCGTTCATGTCGACCTCGCTCTCGGCCGCGTCCTGCATCAGCGTCTTTTGCCGGCTCCCGCCAATGATCTCGTGCTGGCGCCGGGAGGGGCGCGGCTCGCGGTGGCCACGCGACGCGGCGCCGCTTTCCTCGATGTTCAGGGTTTGAAGGTGACCTGGTACGAGGATCTAGGGATCCTCGACGCGGTGGAGCTGTCTCCGGACGGGCGCGTCGCTTATGTCCTCATCCATCCCGGAAAGGACCCGGCAGAGACGAACGGCGAACATCGAGTGCTCGAGATCGATTTCCCCTCGGGGAAACATGGCCGCGAGGTGAAGCTCGATGCGCGGTCCTACGATCTCTTCGTCGAGCCCGGCGGGGCGATCGATGTCACCGATCTCGTCGGGCGCACGGTGCATCGCATCGACCCCACGACCTTCGCCGTCACTGATCACTCGATCGGGCTCGGTCTCCCCCCCGAACAAGAGCCGCGCGGCGCTTTCTTGAGGGTCCTGCTTCCCGGCCGCCGTCCGGGAGAGCTGTTCGCGGTCGAGGACAACCGGGCGGCGGCCCGGCTATGGCGATGGGAGCCGGCGAGCAGCCGGGTCGAACCCCATGATCTCCCGGGAGTGAAGCCGCCGGTCCTCGGAGGAGGCATCGTCGGGGGCGGGTCGAAGACAAACGGAGAGCTCTGGCTCCACACGCGTTCTCAATTTCTGCGCCTCGGCGCCGATTTCAGCGTGAACGAACGCCTGGCTCTCGCCGCCCAGGATTCGGCCGCCGCCTATCGATTCGCCGCAGCCGACGGCTCGATCTGCGTCCTCCTCGGCCCGGCGCCGCCGCCGTCCCGCGGACTCCCACAAGCCCGGGCGGTATGGATCGATCTCGCTCGCGGAACGGTCGCCGGAGAGCGACTGCTCGAAGTCCGCGCCGGGCCGTGCGTGCTCTTGCCGCGCCCGGCGGCTGCCACCGCCGCCTTGCCGGCTCCGCGATGAACGGAGCCGGCGACCGACCTGCCATGCGCTCGTTCCTCTCCCCTCGCGCCCGCCGCATCCTCGCCTTCGTCCGTCCCTACTCCGGGCGTTTGACCGTGGTCCTCGTCCTGCTCCTGATCTCGATCGCTCTCGATCTCTCCTTCCCCGCCATGCTCCAGCAGGCGATCGATCGCGCCCTCATCGGCAGGGACAGCCGCCTCCTGACCATCCTCACCGGGGCGCTCGTCGGGCTGGCCGGGCTCCGCATCGCCATCGGCGCCGCGAGCGGCTATCTCCAGACCTGGGTCGCCTCGCACATCGTCTTCGACATGCGCGAGCACCTGTTCGCTCATCTTCTGGCGCTGCCGATGCGTTACTTCGCCCGCACCAAAGTCGGGGACATCAT
>JBIOUT010000180.1:0-7359 GCA_044867365.1 Candidatus Eiseniibacteriota bacterium
AGCTTGACCAGACGATGGAGCTCGACGAGCGGCTGGGGACTGTCCTCGACTCGCAGATCGAACCGCCGATCCGCCCAGGGGCGGCCGCTCGATGTGCCTTTGACGACGAGGATCGCCGCCGATTGCCGGCCGCGAATATCGCCGCCCGCCGCCTGGGCGGCATCGAGCGCTGCGAGCATTCGATCGGCGAGATCGCCGTTCGAACGCCGGTAGGCGGCCGCCATCTCCGGCCATACCCGCTCGCTCGCCATGAGGTTGGCCTGCGCTGAGAAATTGTCGCCGACGACATGGCCGGCGAAGGCGATGCATCGCTCCCCGGTGTGAGCGGCGACCCGTCCCTCGGCGTCGATCATCGCCACTTGCCGCACCGCCGAGTTCGAATCCCCGGCGACCAGAGCGCGAAGCGCTTCGGGAGCGCTGCGCCCCGCTCGCATGAGCTCGAGCCCGAGCGGCCCATAGGACACCTCGACCAGCGACTGCGTGGCGACTGCCCCCACCCCCGCCTCGGCCCACGGAACCACCGGCCCGACCGAGAACCAGTGCGACTGCACCGCCACTCCCAGCTCGCCGGTGGCCGGGTCGCGGGCGACGATCGAGAACGTGTGCAACGGACGCTCCGGCTCCCTCGGTCCCGCCAGAGCTCCACCCACTGAGAAGATGCCGGCGATCATTGCGGTCACGACCATGTCCCCGATCGCCCCCCTCAAGCTCCACATGGCTCCAAACCTCCTCGACTCATGGTTTACACTTCGCGGGGTGCTTCGACCCAACGGCATACAGGTCGACCGCGCCCAACACTGCTCATGACTCGACGGCGCACGATGCACCTACTTCGTCTCTTCCTCGTCCTCGTCTTCCTCCTGCCCGCGACCTGGTCGATCGTCGAAGGATGGCTGGCCTGGGGCGGCGATCGCTCACCGGAGCGCCGGGCCCTCGTCCTCCACTATTTCACTGCCGAGGATATCGAGCGCGGCCGCGAGTATCGCCGCGCCTACATTCCCGGGTCGGTGGCCTCCGAGCTGATCTTCTGGGGGTTTCTCGCCTGGATGGTGCTGGGCGGGGGTGGGCGGCGCCTGGCCGATCGCGCCGCGGCGATGAGCGGCGGCCGCTTCCTGCTCGAGGTCTTTCTCCTCTCGCTCGCCATCGCCCTCGCCCTCCGCCTGATCCGCTTCCCGATTTCGTTCTTTCACGGCTATGTGCTCGAGGGGAGCTTCGGCTTCCGGCGGCTCGAGTTCTGGCCCTGGCTCGTGCGTCTGCTCAAGGGCTGGTCGATCGGGATCGGTACGGAGGTGCTCACCGCATCGGCGTTCTTATTCGCCGTGCGGCGCTTCCCCGACCGCTGGCCTTTGATCACCATCGCCGCCGGCGCGGTGATCACCTATGTCCTCACCATCGCCTGGCACGCGATTTTTCTTCCTATGTTTTACCACGTTTCGCCGCTCCCGCCCGGGCCGCTCCGCGACGGGGTGGCGGAGCTCGCGGCTCGCGCCGGGGTGCCGGTGCAGGAGATCCGTCTCGTCGATCAAAGCCGCGTCTCCGCCCACACCAACGCTTTCTTTGCCGGCATCGGCAATCGGCGCGAGATCTTCCTCTTCGACACCTTGACCGAGCAGCATGATGTGCCCGAGGTGCTTGCGGTGGTAGCCCACGAGATCGGCCACTGGCGTCATCAACATGTCCTCAAGGGATGGGCGATCGGGGCGGCGGCGATGGCGGCGGGGATCGCGATCCTCTGGTTTCTCTTCCGGAGTCCCGGCTTTCTTGCCGCCGCCGGGGTCCGCGGGCCGACCGATCCGGCGATCGTGCCCGTCCTCTGGGCGCTGGTCTCGGCGGGAATGATCGCGGTCGCGCCTCTCGGCAACTCGATCAGCCGTCACTACGAGCGTGAAGCCGATCGAGAGGCGATTCGACTCATCCCTGATCCAATGGTGTTCGTGAGCATGGAGGTAGAAAGCGCTCGCCGGAACCGCGCCAACCTGCTCCCCCATCCCCTGCTTGTCTTTTGGAACGCGACCCATCCTCCGGTCATCGAGCGGATCGAGATGGCGGCCGCCGCCGCCGCTCGCCCTTGATCGACCGGGTCGGGTCTGGTCTCATTATCTCGATTCTGGGTTGCCGGCCGAAACCGCGGCCGCGCGAGGAGGGAAAATGGATTTCCATCATCTTCAGAAGACTCGGGTGGTCGAGCTGCGCGAAATGGCGGCGAAACAAGGGATCGAAGGCGTGTCGGCGATGAAGAAGGAGAAGCTCGTCGACATCCTGGCGACTAAGCTCAACATCGACCGCCACGCCCATGGGGCACTGGGGATCAACAAGGACGCGGTGAAGAAGCAGATCCGCGAATTCAAAGCCAAGCGCGACGCGGCCCTCACCGCTCACGACCCGAAAGCTTTGAAGCAGGCGCGGAGGAAGGTCCACCGGCTCAAGCGCGAGATCCGCCGCGCCCTGGCCCGCGCCCACTAGGACCAGGTTCGTCGAGTCGACCTCCCAGGCGAGCCCGAACGATCCCTTGCACCTTCTTACCCTCCACGCGAGTCCCGTGCTTGCCCAGGACTTCTTTCATGACCACCCCCATGTCCTTCGCGCTCGTGGCTTCCAATCGTTGGATAACCTCGTCCACCACCGCGGCGAGTTCGGCGTCGGTGAGCGGCTCGGGCAGGTAAGCGCGCAGCATCTCGATCTCCCGCTCCTCATGGGCGACGAGATCATCCCTTTTGCCGAGCCGAAACTGCTCGACCGACTCCATCCGGCTCCGAATGCCGCGCTTGATGACGATGCCGACCTCGTCCTCGGTGAGATCGCCTCCCTTGGCGATGCGGGCGTTCTTGAGCTCGGCGAGGGCGTGGCGGATGACAGCCACTCGCTCGGCGTCCCGCGCTTTCATCGCCGTCCTGAGATCCGCGTTCAAGCGATCGATCAGCATCTCCTCTCCCCTTCGTCTTCGCCGGCCTGAGGACAATGCCCCGTCTGCCGGAGTTCCGTTCGCGGCCCAAGTGCACCCACCGCAAAGGATTGGAAACTTTCTTGCCGATAACATGGTAGAGTGTATGGATTCACCCGGAGTTGCAAGGATATGGTTCGCGCCCTGATCGGCTTCCTCACGATTACGGCCCTCGCCGGGACCTTGATGCCTGCGGCGAGCTGCATGGGTTTTGGCCGGCCCTGCTGTTGCGACGGATCTCGGGACACGGCCGGCGACCGCACCGACACGGTGACCGGAAGCCTCCAGTCGGCGGCGGGTTGCACGTGCAGCCATCAGGAGATGTCCAATTGCGCTCCGGACACCAAACCCGCCACGGCTCCCGAGGGCCGGGCGGTGCCGCCTACTCCCGCCACCCTTCTCCTCACTCCGGGTGGAAATGAACCGGCGGCGGTCACCGCTGGGAGAACTGCTTCTCTCCCTCCCACATCGGAACCCCCTCCCACACCGACTCTCTCTGCTCTCGGCTGTCTCCGCATCTGATTCCCGACTCGGATCGACGCTCACGTTAGCCTGCCGGTGACGCCCTCGGCGTCTCCGGCTCCGTGAATTTTCGACGATCGTCCCCGGAGGACTGTCATGCGGACCCGAGTCCTGTGGGTCGTGTTCTCCGCGATCACGACTTCGATGTCGGCGGCGGCAGATGCGCAACCGCCGCCCGCTACAGAGCAACCTTCTTCAACCGCGGTCGAGGACCTGGTGTCCTTGGCGCTTCGGGACAACCCGGAGCTCTCCGCCATGCGCTCGGGAGCGAAGGCGGCGGCGGAACGCCCGGCTCAAGCGCGCGCCCTCCCCGATCCTCGTTTCACCTGGCAATGGATGGGGGAGCACATCGAAACGGCGCGCGGTCCGCAGACTGCGACCTACGGCTTATCCCAGGAGGTGCCCTTCTTCGGCAAGCGTGGCCTGCAAGGCGACATCGCCGAGAATGAAGCGGGCGTCGCCGCCGAGCAGGTGCGGGCGATGGAGTTCGACGTCGTCGCCCAAGTGCGGCGGGTCGCCGCCGAGATCGCCTATCTCGATCAGGCGCTGGCCATCCAGACCGAGGATCGACGGCTCCTCGACGACATCCAGGAAATCGCGAACACCCGCTACACGACAGGTCAGGGCCGGCTCGGAGATGTGGCCCGGATCGATGTCGAGCTCGCAGAGAGAGAACAGGGACTTCTCGATCTCGATCGCGACCGCGAGGCGGCGGCAGCCGAGCTCAACCGACTGCTCGGGCGCGATGCGGCTTCCCCCGTGCCGGCGATCCGCGGCGGGCTCGATATCGGATCCGCGCTCGTCGCCGCCGATTCGCTGGCGGCTCGCGGCGACGAACGCCCCGAGCTCCGAGCAGCGGAGGCGGCAATCGCGCGGAGCGACGCCGCGGCGAAGTTGGCGCGGCGAAGCTATTTTCCGGATCTCATGCTCGGGGCTCAGTATCTCGTCGTCGACAAGGGGATGTCGGTGAGCCCCGAGGCCGGCATCGATGCCTGGATGATCGAGGTCGGCGTCAACCTTCCAATCTGGTTCGGCAAGCTCCGCTCGGGAGTGCGCGAAGCCCGGCACATGCAATCGCAAAGCCGCGCCTCTCTCGCCGCGGAACGGAATCGGATTCGTTCCGAAATCACTGCGTCTGCGGCGCGGGTAGAGCGGCTTCGTCAAGTCGTCTCCGTCCAGAACGAGCGCTTGATTCCCAAGGCCGAGCTCGCTCTCCGCTCGGCTAGCTCGTCTTATCGCTCGGGCGGGATCGGATTCCTCGATCTACTCGATACCGAGCGCGCCTTGATCCGGGCCCGGCTTGCCGCCGCGCGCGCCCAGGCGGACCTGGCGCAAGCCGCCGCCGAGCTCGAACGTGCTACCGCCCGACCTCTGCCCGCCCCCGGAGTCACGCCATGAAAACGATGATCCACCTGCGAGCGAAGAAGGTTCGCATGCTTCCGCTCGTCGCTCTCGCCGCGTTCGTTCTCGCTCTCGCTCTTCTTGTCGCCGGTCTCCCCGGCTGCGGCGAACGCAAGGCCAAGCCGAAGGCGGAAGAAGAGGCGGCGGTCTACTACTGTCCGATGCATCCGAGCTACACGAGCGATCGGCCCGGCGAATGCCCGATCTGCGGCATGGATCTGGTCAAAGCCGAGCCGGCTGCCCCCGCCGAGTCGAGCGGCGCCGCTCCGCCTCATAGCATGCACGGCGGGATGGACGACTCGGCGATGGTCGAGGGCCATATCCCGGTCACCATCCCCGCCGAGCAGCTGCAACGGATCGGTGTCAGTCTCACCCGCGCCAGGCGCGGCCCGGCAACCAAGACGATCCGCGCCGTTGGCAAGGTCGAGGCCGACGAGAGTCGCCTCCATCACGTGCACACTCGGGTGGATGGATGGATCGGAGAGCTCTACATCAACTACACCGGGGAGATGGTGCGCAAAGGTGAGCCGCTCTTCTCTCTCTACAGTCCCGAGCTCGTCTCGGCGCAGGAGGAGTTCCTGCTCGCCCTCGGCCAACCAGGGGAGCCACCGAGCCCGCTTCTCGACAGCGTGCGCCGCCGGCTCAAGCTGCTCCAGGTCTCCGACGAGGCCATTCGCACCCTCGAGATCATCCGCCGGCCTCAGACCTATATCGACATCGTGGCCCACGGGAGCGGCGTCGTCGTCGACAAGAAGGCCATCGAGGGCATGCGGGCCATGCCCGGTGAGGACCTCTATCTACTCGCCGACCTCTCCCAGGTCTGGGTCATCGCTTCTCTCTACGAGTACGAGCTGCCGCTCGTTCGAGTGGGCCAGCGGGCAATCGTCACCATCGCTGCCTATCCCGGCAAGACCTTTCAGGGCCGCATCGCCTACATTTACCCCTACCTCGATGAGCAGACCCGCACCAATCGAGTGCGTTTCGAGTTCGCCAATCCCAACCTCAAGCTGAAACCGGGCATGTTCGCCAATGTCGAGCTCAAGGCCTCGATGGGCGAGGCGCTCGCCATCCCGCGCAACGCCGTCCTCGACTCCGGCGAACGCCAGATCGTGCTCGTCGCCCTCGGCGGCGGACGCTTCGAGCCGCGCCGCGTAACCCTCGGCCAGCAGCTCGGCGACGACGTGGAAGTGCTCCGCGGAGTGAAGGACGGCGAAGAAGTGGTTGTCGGCGCCCACTTCCTCATCGATTCCGAGAGTCAGCTCAAGGCGGCGCTCGCCGGCATCGGCAAGAGCTCCGGTGAGCATGATCATTAATCCCACGAGTCGGCCATGATCGAGCGCGTCATCGACTTCTCGGCGCGGAACCCCTTCATCGTCCTCTTCCTCCTGGTGTCGGGGATCGCCGCCGGTTGGTGGTCGATCCAGAACATCCCCCTCGATGCCATCCCCGATCTCTCGGACACCCAGGTGATCGTCTACTCGCGCTGGGATCGGAGTCCGGACATCATCGAGGACCAGGTCACCTATCCGATTGTCTCCGCGCTCCTCGGCGCGCCGCGAGTCAAGGCGATCCGGGGGTTCTCCGACTTCGGCTACTCCTACGTCTACATCATCTTCGAGGAAGGCACCGACATCTATTGGGCTCGCTCACGCACCCTCGAGTACTTGTCCAAGATCACTCCCATGCTCCCCGAGGGGGTGCGCACCGAGCTCGGCCCCGACGCCACCGGCGTCGGTTGGGTTTTTCAGTACGCCCTCGTCGACACGACCGGGAACAACTCGCTCGCCGACCTCCGCTCCTTCCAGGACTGGTACCTCCGCTACCACTTGCAGAGCGTCCCGGGGGTGGCGGAGGTGGCGGCGATTGGTGGCTTCGTCCGCCAGTATCAGGTCAACATCGACCCCAACGCGCTTCTCGCTTACAAGGTCTCGATCGCTCAGGTCGTCGATGCGATCCGCAAAGGGAACAACGATGTCGGCGGCCGCCTGGTCGAGATGACCGGACGGGAGTACATGGTGCGCGGTCGCGGTTACGCACGCTCGGTCGACGCCATCGGCGACATCGTCGTCGCCGCGGACACGACAACCGGGACTCCCGTCCTGATCCGCCAGCTGGGGACCGTGACTCTCGGACCGGACATCCGCCGCGGGATCGGAGAGCTTGACGGGATCGGGGAGGCGGCGGGCGGGATCGTTGTGATGCGTCACGGAGAGAACGCGCTCAAGACGATCGATAGGGTGAAGGCGAAGCTGAGGGAAATCGAACCGTCCCTCCCACAAGGCGTGCAGCTGATCACGACTTACGACCGCTCTGAGCTCATCAACCGCTCGATCGACACCCTCAAGCAAACTCTCAAGGAGGAGATGGTCGTCGTCTCCCTGGTCATCCTGCTCTTTCTGTGGCACATCCCGAGCGCGCTCATCCCCATCATCACCCTGCCGGCGGCGGTCATCCTCGCCTTTATCCCGATGAAGATGATGAATCTGAGCGCCAAC
>JBIOUT010000181.1:0-3227 GCA_044867365.1 Candidatus Eiseniibacteriota bacterium
TGAACACCTCGGGCGGCGTCTCGGTCGGCGACTATGACCTCACCCAACAGGTACTGGCCGAGCTCGGCGATGTCACCTCATTGCGAGTGGCGATGAAGCCGGGCATGCCTCAGGCCTTCGGGCTGGCTCGCGGGAAAGTGGTCTTCGGTCTGCCTGGAAACCCGGTGTCATCGATGATCGTCTTCGATCAGTTCGTCCGGCCGGCGCTCCTCAAGATGGCGGGGCATTCGCGGCTCGAGCGGCCGCGATGGCGAGCGGTCCTCGACCAGCCGATCCGCAAGCCCGCGGGCAAGATCCATTTTCTGCGCGGCATCGTTGAAAACCGCGACGGCGTGCTCCATGCTCGAACAACCGGGCCGCAGGGGTCCGGGATTCTGCGCTCGCTCGTCCAGGCCAATGCGTTGATCATCCTCGAGCAGGATGTGACGCAGGTTCAGGCCGGCGACACGGTGACCGTCGAGCTCCTGGGTGCGCCCGATTAGCCGAGGGGATCGCGCCGCCTAGCACATCGCCAGCCCGCAGAGCAAGCAGCTCCGGCAGCCTTCGCGATGGACGAGCGGGCTTCCGCACTCCGGACAGTGATCGAGCGCCGGGCGTAACGGCCGGAGCGACAGCTCCTCTTGATGGGCTGCGCTCGCCGGCCCCGGCTTGCGACCGGCAATCCTCTCCGCCACCCTCTCGCCGCGCTCGAGCACCTGAGCCTCTCGACTGCCGTCCCGATAGACGGTGATGCCCTTGAGCTCGAGACCATAGGCCAGGAGATACGCCTGGCGAATGTCGGAGATCGTCGCCGAGCGCGGGAAGTTGATCGTCTTCGATACAGCGTTCTCGGTCTGGCTCTGGAAGGCGGCTTGCATTCGCAGGTGCCACTCCGGCGCGATGTCGTAGGCGGTGCGGAAGAGCCGCCGCACACTCTCGGGGACCTCGGCGAGCTCCTGCACCCCGCCGGTGCGGGCGACGGTCTGCATCAATCCTTCGCTCAGAAATCCCTGCTCCCTGGCCAGGCGGATGAAGGCCGGATGGATGTAGACGAGCTCCCGGCCGTCGAGCACTCGCTTGATGTAGCTCACGGCGAAGAGGGGCTCGATGCCCGACGAGCAGTCGGCGATCATCGCCAGAGTGCCGGTCGGGGCGACGGTGGTGACGGTGGCGTTCCGGCGCGGCGGCGCGCCGGCGTAGATCGAGGCGCCGAATGCGGGGAAGGGGCCTCGCTCCGCCGCGAGCTCGATCGATGCTGCGACCGCTTCCGCCTGCACCCGCCGCATTACCTCCTCGCCGAGCTCGAGCCCTTCCTCCGAGTCGTAGGCGATCCCGAGCTCGATGAGGAGATCGGCGAAGCCCATGACCCCGAGCCCCACCTTGCGGTTGAGCTTTACCACGCGATCGATCTGGGGGAGCGGATAGCGGTTGACATCGATGACGTCATCGAGGACACGCACCGCCAGCCGAGTGACCGCCGCCAGATGATCCCAGTCGATCTCGCCGTGATGCACGAAACGAGGAAGGTTGAGCGAGCCCAGATTGCACGCTTCGTACGGGAGGAGCGGCTGCTCGCCGCACGGGTTGGTGGCCTCGATGAGTCCCTGCTCGGGAGTGGGGTTCTGGGCATTGATGCGGTCGAGGAAGACGAGCCCGGGATCGCCGGAGCGCCAGGCGTTGGCGACGATGCGCTCGAAGAGCTCGCGCGCCTTGATCTTGCCCACCACCTCGCCGTCGCGGGCGTCGCGCAGGGCGAACTCGCCGCCCGACTCGACCGCCGCCATGAACTCGTCGGTCACTCCCACCGAGAGATTGAAATTGGTGACCTCCTGAGCGTCGTTCTTGATGTCGACGAACTCGAGGATGTCGGGGTGATCGACGCGCAGGATGCCCATGTTGGCGCCTCGCCGGGTTCCTCCCTGCCGGATCGCCTCGGTGGCCCCGTTGTACACCCTGAGAAAGGAGACCGGCCCCGAAGCGACCCCGGACGACGAGCGCACCATCGAACCGCGAGAGCGCAGGCGAGAGAAGGAGAACCCGGTGCCGCCTCCCGACTGGTGAATGAGAGCGGCATGCTTGAGGGTCTCGAAGATTCCGGAGAGAGAGTCATCGACCGGCAGGACGAAGCACGCCGAGAGCTGGCCGAGCGGGCGGCCGGCATTCATCAAGGTCGGGCTATTGGGGAGAAAGAGGCGATTGGCCAGCAACTCTTCGAACCGCCGGCTCATCTCCTCGACGTGGCTGCGGCCGGTTGCGTGCAGCTTTTCTGCTTCGGCCACCGTGCGCGCAACCCGCCGCCAGAGGTCCGCGGGAGTCTCGACCACCTTCCCCGAGCTGTCCCGGGCGAGATAACGGCGCTCGAGCACCTCGCGTGCATTGGCGCTCAGATCGGACCTTGTTTCGACCGCGATGCTCATCCCCGCCTCCTCAGTCGGGCTACCTGGTTACGACACCCCCATAGCAAGACATTTGTATAGATACTAGCTTCCTCCCAACCGATCCGCAAGAGGAAAAATCCACCTTCTCACCACAACCAATGGGGGGTCAAGGTTTCGCCTCCCCTACCGGTTGAATGGGAAGGATGTTTCAGCTGAAGCACCGGCCGACCCCAAGAACGACGGGGTGCCGCCGGCCGGCACGCAGCGACGGAGCGAGAGCGGGGGGATGAGAGTGGCGAGATGAGAGTAATGTTGGCGATACAGTGACGACTTTGATAAGCCGAGGAGGAGGAGGACGCGATGCCTGACAAGATTCGCAAGGTCGATTATTTCTATGTCCAGGCGCGGAATCGTGCCGGCGAGGGTCATCAGATCCTCGCCGCTCTCAGAGAGCAAGGGGCGAATTTGATCGCCTTTCTCGGCTTCCCGGCGGGCCGAGGTCGAGCGCAGCTCGACTTCGTGCCGAGCAACACCGCGAGCTTTCTGCGTGCGGCGCGGAAGCTGGGGCTCAAGCTGAGCGCCAGGAAACGCGCCTTCTGGATCCAAGGCCGGGATCGCCCGGGGGCCGTCGCGGCCATTCACGAGAAGCTCGCGAGAGCGAGAATCAACGTCATCGCCGCCCAGGCGGTATGCGGTGGATCGGGCCGCTGGGGAATGATCCTCTGGGTCAAGCCAAGAGATTTCCGGCGGGCGAGCGCCGCTCTTGGCGCGTGAGCTCCGACCGACCCGATCTTCTCGCCACTCTCGCCGCCTATCCAAGCGGGCCGTCGCGTGAGGTGCGCCGTGCCGAGCGCTGGCGCCGTCGCGGGG
>JBIOUT010000182.1:0-3307 GCA_044867365.1 Candidatus Eiseniibacteriota bacterium
GTAAGGAATTATCGTTCAATGAAATATGGGGTAAGTGCAGGCTACCATCGCAGGCTCAATGTGTCAAACGCGGCGCCGCGAAACGGAGTTTCCCGAATCGCGCTTTCTCGCTCTCCAGGCCGCGGCCACGATCGCCGCCGACGCCGCCACACAGGAGAGGGGGACGAGGTCGCCGATCCGCATGTAGACCGTGGTTCCGCTCCCCAGCTCGACCGGCGCCCGCACCACCCCCTCTGTGAAGAGCCCGGTTGCATGGCTCACCCGACCGGCGCGATCGATGACCATGGTGACCCCGGTATTGGCGGCACGGGCGAGCCCGCGCCGATTCTCGATCGCCCGCGCCACCGCCATTGCCGCGTGCTGGTAGGGACCGCCGCTCGGACCGAACCACTCGTCGTTGGTGATGTTGACGAAGAAAGTTGCGCCTTCACGAGCATAGGTCCGGCCGACGCCGGGGAAGATCGACTCGAAGCAGATCATGACCCCGAAGGCGCGCCCTTCGCTCTCGATCGGGATGAAGCCCGGGCCGCGGTGAAAATCGGCTTCGCCGAAGTTGATGGCGGCAAGCGCCGGCCAGCGGTCCTGGTAGGGCAAGGCCTCGCCGAAGGGCACGAGATTCACCTTGGCGTAGCGAGCGACGATCCCGCGGTGAGGAGCGATGAGAACCGCGGCATTCCAGCTGCGTTCGCTCCCGTCCGGACCTGAATCGATATCCGGCACCCCGGTGAGAAGCGGCACTCCCACTCGATCGACAAAGGTGGTGAGCCGGTTCAGGCAGGGTGCGTCGAGACCCAGATAACAGGGAGTTGCGGTCTCGGGCCAAACGACGAGATCGGGGCGCCGGCCCGGGCCGATCATCGCCTCCTCGCTCAAGGCGATCATCCGATCGACATTGCGCAGGCGGTACTCGGGCTTGAACTTGATCTCGCGCCCGATATTCCCCTGGACGAGCACCACCTCGGCCGTCGCCGCCGGGGGAAGATGGCGGATCGACCAGAGTCCGTGGAGATAGACGAGGGAGACCAGGAGCAGGGCGAGGGCGGAGGCGATCCAGCGCCTGCGCCCGCGCGCGACCAGCGCCGAATGAACGAGGCCGTTCACCGACATGACGAAGAGACTTCCGCCAAAAATCCCGGTCAAGCTCAAGAATTGGAGGATGACCGGCTTCTCGATCAGGCCGTAGCCGACGAGAGCCCAGGGGAAAGCCAGCTGCGTGAGGCTCCGCAGATACTCGGCCGCCACCCAGGCGACGGGAAGGGCGACGCCAAGCGGCATCCCCAGCCGCATTCCCCGGCGCGCGATCGCGGTCGCGGCGAAGATGAACAATCCCAGATAGCCGCAGAGGAGGAGGAAAGCGAGGGGCAGCAAGGCCGGGGTGGTCATCTCTTCGGGCGGCAGGAAGAGGATCCAGTAGAGGAGAAGGGCGAAGTGGACCACTCCTCCGGCGTAGAGCATGGCGCTCGCCCGCCGCCGCGCCGCCGGCGGCGCCGCCTCGGCGAGACGCACCGCATCGAAGAACGGGACCAGGGCGACGAGAATGATCGGCCCCCAATGAAAGGGTGGGAAGGCGAGGGAGGTGAGGAAGGCGGAGAGGAGGAGACGAATGAAGAGGACGAGCCCCAGTCGCCGCGGGGCTCCGATCAATCGAGAGCCACTTCTCGGCCGCTCTGGGCCGAGGAATAGATCGCATCGGCGATGCGCATGATGGCGAGCCCGTCCTCGCCGGGTGAGACCGGGGTCTCCCCCCGCCGAATGCAAGCGACGAAGTGTTCGATCTCCCGGTCGTACGACTGCTGGTAGAGGTTCCGCGATGGCGGCTCGACCGCCGGGGTGATGTTGACCAGATCGCCGTGCACCTCCTTGAGTACTCGCAGCGGACTCAACACCGCCGCTCCGCGGGTGCCGAAGACATGCAGATAAGCGATGTCCTTCTCGATGCTGAGCGACCAGCTGACCTCGAGGTTGATCACCGCGTCCCCCGCCAAGCGGAGGAAAGCCACGGCGGCGCTCTCCACAGCCTCCGCCCGCTGCCGGTGCACCTGGGCGCTCACCCGCGTCACCCGCCGGCCGCCGGAAAGCCAGAGGGCGAGATCGAGCATCTGTACTCCGAGATCGAGGACCGCGCCGCCGCCGGAGAGCGCTCGCTCCGCCTTCCAGCCGTAGGTGGTGCCGCGCCGGAGCCAGCCGCACTTGATATAGAAGATGTCGCCGATCTCACGCTTCTGGACCGCCGCCCGCAGCACCTGAGCGTCGGACCGGAAACGGTTGTTCATCGCGCACATGAGCATGCGCCCCGACTTCTCGGCGGCCTTGACCATCGACTCCGCTTCCCGGCTGTTGCGGGCGAGAGGGCGCTCGCAGAGGACATCCTTCCCGGCGCGAAGAGCGGCGATGGCCATCGGCGCATGCAGATGATTGGGAGCGCAGATGTCGACGGCGTCGATCGAGTCGTCCCGCAGCACCTCCTCGAAGTCGGTGACGACGGCGGGAATACCGAAGCGGCGGGCCACGGCATGGAGACGAGCCTTGTCCTCATCACAGGCGACGGCGATCTGCGCCTCGGATTTGAGCCGTTGCCAGGCGGGGATATGAGCCACCTGCGCCGCCGACCCCACCCCGATCAGACCGACGCGGAGGGGCTTCTCGGCCCGCGATTTGTCGGCCGCCGGCTTCTCTGCCACCGATGGTTGCGCCAGGGATTTCTCCGCCACGTGCCCCTCCTCCGCGCATTCGCTCCCGAAGTCGATCGCGAAGAGGATGAAGAGTAGGAGAAGGAAGATCCGCTCGCAAGCCGCTCGGCTTCAGCGGGCCTCGCCATCCATTCCATTCCCATCCAGCCCCTTACCATGCATCCCATCACCCGCGGTGGACGGGACGAGCCAGCCGATTCGGTAGCGACGCATCTTTTTCGCCAATCCTTGACGACTCAGGCCCAGGTCCCGCGCCACCCGCGACTTGTTGCCCGCCAGGCGCACCAGGCTCTCGGTGATGAGCCGCCGCTCGAGCGCGGCCACCGCCGCATGCAGGCCGCCTCTCGGGTGGGCCGGTGTCGGCCCCGAATCGGTGAGGAGGGCGGCGCGAATTGCCTCGGAGAGCTCGCTCACCCCGACCTCTTCCCCACTCCATAGAGCCGAGAGTCGCCGGACCTCATTCTCGAGCTCGCGCACATTGCCCGGCCAGCGATGGTGCTTGAGGGCGGCGAGCGCCTCCTCGCTCAGCCGAATCGCCGGTCGTCCTTCCTCTGCCGCCACCTGGGCGGCGAAGTGGACCGCCAGGCGAGGAATGTCGCCGGCTCGCTCACGGAGCG
>JBIOUT010000183.1:0-6210 GCA_044867365.1 Candidatus Eiseniibacteriota bacterium
GGCTTCGGGTTGCACCGGTCGGCGATCGTGATCTCCTGGCAGGGCGGACGATCGCCATGCTCGTCGTGAGCTCGATCGCTTTGCTGGCGTTTCTCCTCTGGGGAGAGCTCGCCTTCAATCTCCATCGAGTGGGTCATCTCGTCCCGTTTCTCCTCCTTGCGGCAAGCGCAGGATGGATGAGCGCCGGTCTCGGACTGCTTCTGGCGAGCGCTGTTCTCTCCCGTCGCGCCCTGATTCCAACCGCAGGCATCGCCATCCTCATCGTGTCGCTCCTCGGCGGAAGCCCGGTGCCGCTTACCGTCCTTCCATCCTGGATCGAATGGCTGGGCACCTTAACGCCCAACCGCCTGATGATCTGGGCGATCGCCGCTCTCTATGGAGCGCCCGAACGTCCCTGGGCGGTCCTCCCACTGGCCTTCGTCCTCACGATCATCGGCGCGCTCGCCCTCGCCGGAGCGGCGCAACTCTTTGCAAGTCGCTGGCGCCGGCGCGGGCTCTTGCCCGCCCGCCGGTGATCGGTAAGACTCGTGGTCGATGAATCGCAATCTTTCCTGGCTCGTCATCCCCTCCGATCTCGGCGACCTGGCCCTCATCGCCAGTGATGTGGGATTGGCCGGGATCCTCCTCCCCAGGAAGGGGCCGCTCGTCTCCGCCGTTCATGCCCGCTGGCCGGGAGCGCGACGGGGAACCACTCCCATCCTCTCCCTGT
The DNA here is from genome assembly GCA_044867365.1 of Candidatus Eiseniibacteriota bacterium. Lineage (GTDB taxonomy): Bacteria > Eisenbacteria > RBG-16-71-46 > CAVPCR01 > CAVPCR01 > JBIOUT01. The sequence goes on from JBIOUT010000183.1 coordinate 710, forward strand.
TTGCTCAGGAGCTTCGGCTCTATCTGACCGGCGGCCGGCCGGGCTTCGACGGCCCGCTCGACTGGGGCGATACGAGCGATTACGAACGCGCGGTCTATGCGGTCACCCGCTCGATTCCGCCGGCGGAGACGCGAACCTATGGATGGGTGGCCGAGCGGGCGGGAGGGAGCGCTCAGGCGGCAGGCAACGCCCTGGGCCGGAACCCGCTGCCGATTGTCGTCCCCTGCCACCGCGTGGTGGCGGCGAACGGGCTGGGAGGATTCACCGGGGGCCTCGAGCTCAAGCGTCGCTTGCTCGGCCTCGAAGGGGCGGCGCCGCATGGTCAGATCGAGCTCCGCCTCGGCGCCCGCCAACGACTGGAGAAAGAAAAGAACCGTGAACAACGCCGATCGCATTCCTGACCCGAACGAGATTCAGGACGAGTTCGCACGGCTGGTGCGGGAGAAGTACGGGAACGCCGTCCAGGTCCGCTTCCTCCCCCATGTGCAACCCCGACCCGCCGGCGAGGAGGGGCAGGGCGAGCCGGAAGATGAGGAGAAGCCGGTCGACCTCCGCTTCTCGATGAAGCCGGCGGACATCAAGCAGTACCTGGACCGTTTCGTCATCGGGCAAGACGACGCCAAGAAAGTGCTCGCCACCGCGGTGTGCGATCACTACAACCACAGCCATCGCTGCCGGGGGCCGCGCGAGTGCCGCCACTATCAAAAGCAGAACGTGATCATGATCGGATCGACCGGCATCGGTAAGACCTACCTCGTGCGCTCGATCGCCGATCTGATCGGGGTGCCGTTCGTGCGCGCCGATGCCACCAAGTTCTCGGAGACCGGATACGTCGGAGGCGATGTCGAGGATCTGGTGCGCGAGCTCGTGCACCGGGCGAGAGGCTCGGTGCGATTGGCCGAGTACGGGATCATCTACCTCGACGAAGTGGACAAGATCGCCACTCCCACCAACATCATCGGACGCGATGTCTCGGGCCGCGGGGTGCAGATGGGCCTCCTCAAGCTGATGGAGGACACCGATGTCCCGGCGAGAGCGGCGAGCGACTTGACCGCCCAGCTCCAGGCGATGATCGAGCTCCAGACCAAAGGCAAGTCGGAGCGCAAGACGATCAACACCCGCCACATTCTCTTCATCGTCTCGGGAGCATTCACCGGCTTGAAGGACATCGTTCGCCGCCGGGTGTCCCGACGCTCGATCGGTTTCGGCACAGCCGAGGCTTATGCGCGCGACGAGGATTTCAGCCTGCTCCGCCAGGCCAAGTCCGCCGACTTCGTCGAGTACGGTTTCGAGCCCGAGTTCATCGGCCGGCTGCCGGTGGTGGTGGCTTGCCACGACCTCTCCGAGGATCATCTCTACGACATCCTGACCCGCTCCGAGGGATCGCTCTTGAACCAGATCCGCGAGTCCTTCCAGGCCTACGGAATCGAGGCCGTTTTCACCGAGAAGGCCCTGCGACGGGTGGCCGAGCTCGCCCATCGCGAAGGCACCGGCGCCCGAGGTCTGGGCTCGGTGCTCGAGCGCACGCTCCGCGAGTTCAAATTCGCCCTTCCGGGGAGCGGGGTGCGGCGTTTCGCGGTCAGTGAGCACACGGTCGACGACCCGGCGGCGGAGCTTGCGGCGGTGGTGGAGGGCGGCGAGCAGAGTGAGCGACAGGTGCTGGGCGAGCTTCTCCATCAATACGAGCGGGACTTCGCCGCCCGCCACGGGATCCAGATCCGTTTCACTCCCGAGGCGTCGGACGCGGTCATCCAGAAAGCGCTGGCCCTCGGGGTCGAGCCGTCCGAGGTGGCGAACGCGCTCTTACAGGGCTACGAGCACGGCCTGCACCTCATCCAGTCGAATACCGGACAAACCGAGTTCGAGATCACTCGCGAGGCGCTCGAGCGACCGGGGGAAGTCTTGAACCGCTGGATCAAAGAGGCCTGCAACCGCGAGTAGGCGAAGAGCTTCGATTCGATCGGGCGGGCAGCGTATACTCCCTGGTGCCGGAGACGGTTAGAACACCAGGGAGGACAACGATGCGACCCGTTGCGACTGTTCTCGGAATCGGCCTCTTCGCGATCTCACTACTCCCCGCCCTGCCCCTGGCCTCCACCACTCCCCCGCCGGGAGTCCTCATCGAGACGACCGCCGGCGACTCCGGCATCCGCATGACGCGGAGTCTCACGCTGGGAGCCGAAACCGACGCCTTGCCGGGGGGCGAGGACCACGGCGTCGCCCTCGCCCAGGGTGGCGGAGGGTCGATCCTCTGGACCGACACGATCCATCTGAACGGTGTCGTGCAACACCTGGCGATCTCCGGCGACGGCGCCCATGTCATTTCCGGATGGTGGCTCAACAACGCCCGTGTGACCCACTACCTGACGGGCGGCAGCAGCGTCCCGACCTGGACCTTCCCCATCACGACGAGCTTCTTCGTCCCGGTCGATGCATCGATGGACGCGAGCGTCATCACCGGCACCGGACGAGGGGATGCGCTCTATGCCTGGAGCGCGGCGAGCAACGTGCCGATCTGCACCGTGCCCCAGCCCGGGCAAGATGGATATGCGGCGATGACGCCGACGGTTGGCGGACAGTTCGCCGGATCGTCGGTCAGCGCCATGACATCATTCATCCATGCCCACCCATCCCCCGGCTGCACTCCGTTGTTCAACGCCAGCATGTCCGGACAGACCCAGGGCGGGCGCTACGCCGCGGACGGCGCCTGGGTCGCCGTCAACTCGCGGCCCTTCGGCAACATCTATGACAGCCAGACCGGAGCCTTGCGCGGCAGCGTCAACATCCCCGGAGAGACCGAGGCGACGATAGGCGTCTCGGGCGACGGCAACGTCGTGGCGGTCGGCGGCTTCTTCCGCACCCTCCAGGTCTTCGGATTCGACGGAGTCCAGTACACCCTCCTCTGGGGCCATGTCATCCCCTCGGTCACCTGGATCACCGCCGTCGATGTCTCGGATGACGGCTCGACGGTGATGGTGGGAACCTGGGTCGCCTCCACTCCCGATCTCGGGCGCGTCCTCATGTACGATGTCGCCAGCGGTCCGACGCCGCTCTGGACGAACTCGGACTTCGGCGACTATGTCGATTCGGTGGAGCTCAACGCCGACGGATCGCGCGGCATCGCCGGGTCGTGGGGGCGGGTGAACGGCACCTTCGGCCACATCATCGCCGCCTTCGACCGCCAGAGCCCGGTCCCGGTCTTCGCCGTCGAGGATGACCAGGTCCCGGGAGTCGGGTCGTGCATGGTGGTCGACATCTCGGATGACGGCACGCGGGGAGCGGCCGGCGGCAAGGCGATCCACGCCCGCGAATTCGGAAGCGGCGGCTTCACCATGGCCCTCGACCTTGGCGGGGTGACCGCGGTCGCCGGTCCCTGCCTCGCTCCGCTGGGGCGTCTCGCCCTCGGCCAGAACCGGCCCAACCCGATGGTTCACTCGACCGACATTCCCTTCGTGCTCGGCGAACCCGCGCAGGTGCGGCTTTCGATCTTCGACGCCGCAGGACGCGCCGTCCGGGTCGTGGATCTCGGGATCCAGGGGACGGGTGAGCACCGCGTGCCCTGGGACGCCCTCGATCCGGCGGGTCGCCGCGTCCCCGGAGGGATCTACTTCTATCGGCTGGAGGCGGCGACAGAGACGGCCTCGCGAGAGGTCGCCACTCGCCGGCTCGTCGTCATCGAATAGCCGGGGCCTTGCCGCTGCCGCGGAACGATTTGTTCCCCCGGCTCGGGCGGTGCTATGGTGGCCGGGTCTAGGATGACCACGGCCTGCCCCCCCCACCGCCAAGGTACAATGGCGGTTCGTGCCGCCGACATCTCATGGCCTGGGGGCCATGATCCACTGAGGAATCGAGCATGAATGATCGCCGACACTCGATCGCCCCCGGGGCCTTGATCGTCGCTCTCGTCCTCGCCCTGGCCGGGGCGTGCGGCAAGGATGATCGGGCCGCCAAGGGCGGAGCCTCCGACACCGTCGCCTATCGGGCCGCAGTCGGTCAGGCCGATACCGCCGCGCGGATGAGCGCCCTCGAGCGCTTCCTCGAGGATTACCCTCAAAGCTCCTTCCGGAGGAGCGCCTATCGGCGATCCTTCGAGCTCAAGGAAGCCAAGAACCCGGACGACGCTCTCGCCTTGGTGCAGAGAGGTCTGGAGAAGGAAAAGGACCCGAGCGTCCGCGGCATTCTCCATGTCTCGCTCTTCGAGCATGCGCGTGATCACGCAGCGGCCGAGGTACCGGCGGTCGCACGCGCCGCCCTCACCGATCCCACTCCCCTCTCCTCCGATGTCTACAACTCGATCGCCTGGGAGCTGGCGGAATCGGGCGAGCATCTCGATCTCGCCCTCGAGCTCGCCGACAAGGCGGTGGCAACGGCCTCTGATCCGAGCGACAAGGCGAGCTGCATCGACACCCAGGCCTGGGTCTATCTCAAGCAGGGAGATGCGGCGAAGGCGGTCGAGCTGCTCGAGACCGCCAAGAAGACCGCTCCCGAGCCGATCGAAGAGATCGATGTCCATCTCGCCAAGGCTTATCAAGCCGCCGGCAAGAAGGCGGAAGCGAAGGACATTTATGTCGCGCTCCTCCTCGATCAGGAGAATCCCGAGTTCCGTGAGGCGGTCACCCAGCTCTCACGCGATCTCGGCAGCTCTCCGGCGCCGATCTTCCGCGATATCGACCGGAAGCGCGAAGAGCGCGCCAAGCCGGCGCCCGATTTCACCCTCAAGGATTACTCCGGAAAGGACGTGCACCTCTCCGACTTCAAGGGCTCGATCGTCCTGGTCAACTTCTGGCACCCCACCTGAGGGGCATGCCGTACGGAGTATCCGTACCTACAGAAGCTCTACGAGGACTACAAGGATCGCGGCTTCAATCTCGTGTCGATCGAGACCTCCAACCGCCCGGCCATGGCTCAGGAGTTCATCAACAAGGTCGGGGCCACGTTCACTACCGTGAACGACGACCATGATGTGAGTGAGAAGGTTTTTGGAGTCACCGGAACCCCGACCAATCTCACGGTCGACGAGTCGGGCCGGATCTTCTTCCGCACCCTCGGCTTCGCTCCGGGGCACGAGAAGATCTACGCGGCCCAGATCGATTACCTGCTCGAGCGGTCGCCCAAGCTGGGGATGCTCAAGCCCTGACCGGGGTTGCGAGACCAGCCGGGTCCGAGACCACCGTCAAAAGAAACGCCCCCCGGCGCTTGATCGAGCGCCGGGGGGCTCGTCTTTGAGGCGGAGCCTCCCGAATCAGATGCCCGCCAGCTCGGGCTCCGGGGCAGGGGATGGTGACGATGCCGGATAGCGATCGAACAGCCTCCCCCATGGAGTCTTCTTGTACTCGGCCACTCGCCGGCTGCCGATCGCTGGATACCAATACCAATCATGGTAGGCCCACGAAGCGAGATAGCACAAGACGACGAGTGGTGTATGGGTGAGGAGCCGCTCAAGCGGCTTGAAGAGTCCGTGGTAGAGCGCATGCTGGCCGCGGCTCGCGAAGGTCGATCCC
>JBIOUT010000184.1:0-2285 GCA_044867365.1 Candidatus Eiseniibacteriota bacterium
GCGGCGGGCGGAAGGGCGCCATGGGCGCCGGAGGCAGGATCAATCGTGTTCCATCGCCATCGCCGGGAGACGGGAGGCCTTCTCGCCCTCTCCGGTCTCTTGAGCCTCGTTCTCAGCTTGGGTGGTGCCGGCAACGCTCCCGGCGCCGCCACTCGCCGCACCACCGATCGCGAGCTCCTCATCCTCACCACGACCTCCAATCGGGGTGAGGTCGATCCCTGCGGCTGAACGAAGTCCCAGAAGGGGGGGCTGGCCCGGAGGGCCGGCCTGATCGATTCGCTGCGGGCCAAAGGGGAGTGCCTCGTCGTCGACGGGGGCGACTATGTGCATCCGACTCCGACCCATGAGGATCGGGAGAACTGGTTCATCCTGAGAGCCATGGGCTCCATGCGCTACGACGCGATGACGTTCGGCGAGCTCGAGCTCTACCGCGGGGTCGATTACGTGCAGTCGATCCTCGACTCGACCCGGGTGCCGGTGGCGCTCGCCAACGTCACCTTCGCCAAATCCAAGAAACCGGTCGGACAGCGCTACCTGATCCATGAGGTCGCCGGGGTGCGCTACGGGATCGTCGGCCTCCTCGGCCAGGACTTCGGCGACGGCAAAGACAAGTTCACCGAGCTGGGTTTCGTCGTCGACGATCCTTTCGAGGTGGCTGCGAAGGTGGTGCCGGAGGTGAAGAAGAAGGCGGATGTCGTGGTGGTGCTCGCTCACCTGGGGGCTGCCGATGCGTTGCAGCTGCCGAAGGCGGTCAAGGGAATCGACGTCGTCGTCTTCGGTCACTATCCGGGAACCGTCGCCCCGACTCAGGTGGGGGATGCAGTCACCATCCGCCCTGGCCAACGCGGCCAATATCTCGGAGAGACCAAGATCGTCCTCAATCCCGACAACAAGATCGTGTCCTACAGCGGCGAGGCGGCGGCGCTCGATGTCAAGGTGGTCAAGGAAGAGCCGGCGCTCGCCGCCGAGCGCGCGGCGCTGAAGCAGAAGCTCGATGCCGAGGCCGGGCAGGGGAAGGCGAAGGCCGGCACTCTGTCCGCCCCGGAATCCCAGAGCGGAGCCAAGCCGGTGGGCGCGACCGGAACCGATTGATCACGGGCGAAGCGACTGGACGGGACGAAGCTGCCGAACGGCACGAAGGGGCCGGAGGTGTAAGCCGTGCGGGCTGAGGGCGACCAGGGGCTTCAGTACTTCCGGAACATCGTCGAGTCCATCGGGCACACCCCGCTCGTCCGTCTCAACCGGGTCAATCGCGGGCTCAAGCCGCTCCTCCTCGCCAAGGTCGAGTCGTTCAACCCCGGCGGCAGCGTCAAGGACCGCATCGGCTACACCATCATCGATGCCGCCGAGCGCCAGGGCTTGCTCAAGCCCGGAGGGACGATCGTCGAGGCGACCTCCGGCAATACCGGCGTCGGGTTGGCGATGGTGGCTTCGGTCCGCGGCTACAAGCTCATCTGCACCATGCCCGACAAGATGAGCCAGGAGAAGATCAACCTTCTCAAGGCTTACGGGGCGGAAGTGCACATCGCACCCACCGCCGTTCCCCCCGAGCATCCCGACAGCTACTACGAAGTCGCCAAGCGCCTGGCGCGACAGATCCCGGGCGCCTTCCACGCCAATCAGTACTACAACCCCGAGAATCCGCACGCGCATTATCTGACCACGGGGCCCGAGATCTGGGAACAGACCGGCGGGCAGATCGATGTCTTCGTCTGCGGCATGGGAACCGGCGGCACCATCTCGGGAGTCGGCAAGTACCTCAAGGAGAAGAATCCGGCGGTGCAGATCGTCGGCGCCGACCCGGTGGGATCGATCCTCTGCGAGTATTTCTATACGGGGAAGATGGGGCATGCGCGCACCTACAAGACCGAGGGCATCGGCGAGGACATCATTCCGGGGACCACCGAATTCCAATACATCGACCGGATCATCACCACGACCGATCACGAGTCGTTCAACATGGCCCGCAGGGTGTCGCGTGATGAAGGCATCCTCATCGGCAGCTCCGGCGGCTCGGCGGTGACCGCCGCCCTCGCCGTGGCCCGCGAGCTGGAGGAGAAGCATCTCGTGGTGGTGCTCATCCCCGAGACCGGAGAGCGCTATCTGAGCAAGGTCCACTCGGACGACTGGATGCGTGACAATCGACTCCTCGATACTCACTATTTGAAGGTGGGGGAGGTCCTGGGACGGAAGTCGGTGGAGATCCCGGCGCTCGTCTCGGTCGGCGAGAGCGAGCCCATCCGGAGCGCCCTCGAGCTGATCAAGCGCTACAACATCTCGCAGCT
>JBIOUT010000185.1:0-4266 GCA_044867365.1 Candidatus Eiseniibacteriota bacterium
CTAAGGCGGAAAAATGGGGCAAACGCTGGCTGAGAAGATCTTCTCCAACCATTCCGGGGGGCAGAAGCTCCACGCGGGGGACTTCCTCCTCGCGGACCTCGATTACGTCATGGCGCACGACACCACCTGCGCCTGGGCACTCGAGCCTTTCCGTGAGATCGCGACTCGGGTCTTCGATCCGAAGAAGATCATCATCCCCTTCGATCACGCGTTCCCGGCTCCCAACGTCGCCATGGCCAAGCTCCAGTCGGAGATCCGGGTGTTCGCCGAGGAGCAGGGGATTCCCATCATCTTCGACGGGGTCTGCCACCAGATCATGGCCGAGAGCTACACCGCTCCGGGGATGCTCGTCCTCGGCGCCGACTCCCACTCCCCCACCGGCGGTGGCATCGGCTGTCTCGAGATCGGCGTCGGCTCGACCGATGCGGCCATCGCCATGGCCACCGGCAAATGCTGGTTCCGGGTGCCGCAAACGATCCGTATCCGGATCGACGGCAAGCTCAAGCCGGGGGTCTACGCCAAGGACGTGATCCTGCTCTGCGCACGGGAGCTGGGGCCCTCGGGAGGCAACTACCGGGTGCTCGAATATGTGGGATCGACGGTGGAGAGCTTCGGCGTCCCCGAGCGGTTGACCCTATGCAACATGTCGGCCGAGCTTGGTTGCAAGACCGCGATCGTCCCCGCGGACGACCACACCGCCGATTATTTGAAGGAGATGGGCCGGCCGCAGGATTTCGAGCGACTTCGGTCCGACCCCGACGCCAAGTTCGAGCGCGAGATCCGCTATACGGTGGACGACCTCGTGCCGATGATCGCCTGCCCGCCGGATGTCGATCACGACGTGCCGGTGACCGAGGTGGCGGGTCGCAAGATCGATCAAGTATTCATCGGCTCCTGCACCAACTGCCGGATCGAGGATCTCGAGATCGTGCACAGCATCTGGAAGGGAAAGAAGGTCAAGCCGGGAATGCGAGCGGTCGTGACTCCCGCCTCGCGGCGCGTCTACGAGGAGGCGCTCCGCCGCGGTTACCTCGAGGAGTTCTCGCGCGCCGGAGCGATGATCACGAGCCCCGGCTGCGGCGCCTGCCTGGGGCGCGCGGGGGGCGTGCTCTTCGACAAGGAAGTCTGCATCTCGACGTCGAACCGCAATTTCGAGGGACGGATGGGGAGCCCGCTGGCGGAAATCTATCTGGCGAGTCCCGCCACTGCGGCGGCCAGCGCCTTGACCGGCGTCATCACCGATCCGCGCGAGTTCGTGGTCGAGCCCGCGGCGGCCTTCTAGACGCGGAGCGAGGACATGAACTGGAAGTTCGGCGATAACATCAATACCGACCTCGTCACTCCCGGACGCTACAACATCACGACCGACCCCAAGGAGCTGGCCAAGGTCTGCTTCATCGAGTACCGGCCGGATTTCGCCAAGAAGGTCAAGCCGGGAGACTTCGTCATCGCCGGCGAGAACTTCGGCTGCGGGAGCTCGCGCGAGACCGCGGTCACCTCGCTCCGCACCTGTGAGATCGAGGCAGTGGTGGCCAAGTCTTTCGCCCGGATCTTCTTCCGCAACGCGCTCAACCAGGGCTTGATCTGCGCCACGACCGACACCTCGAACATCGACGAGGGCGACGTGCTCGTCCTCGACATCAAGCGGCAGGTCCTGGTCAACAAGACCAAAGGGCAGGAGCTCCCGGTCAAGATCCCGTCGATGATGCTTAGACTCCGGGAAGAGGGCGGCATCATTCCTTTCTTGAAGAAACACGGCCTCGGCGCCCTCGACGATCTCAGGAAGATGTAGCGCGTTTCAGAAACGAAGGAGATCCCGATGCGAGCCGCCCAGCGCTCGCGGGCAATCCTCGAAGTCCTTGCCGCCTCCGCCGCCTTCGGAGCGAGCGTCCCGGCCGCCAAAGTCCTCCTCAACGGAATCTCGCCACTGGCGCTCGCGGGCGGCCTTTATACCGCGGCGGGAATTGTTCTCTCCCTCTGGCTCGCCGTCTCTCGACTGCGTTCCGCTCCTGCATCATCGCTCTCTAATCGCGAGTGGATCATCCTCGCCACCGCCATTCTTGCTGGCGGTGTTGTTGCTCCGCTGGCCCTCCTTGCCGGGATTGAGCGCATTCCCGCCTACGCCGCCGCCCTGCTGCTGAATCTCGAGGGCGTGTTCACGGTGTCGATCGCCGCCTTCCTCGCGGGTGAGCGCTTGGGCGGGCGGGGATGGATCGGGGCCGGGGCGGTGCTCGCCGGGGGCGTCGTCCTGACCCTCGGACGTGGGGGCGATGCGGAAGGCTCAACCATGGGGTCGTTCGCCGGCATGTTCCTCATCGCCCTCGCCTGCCTCGCCTGGGCTGTCGACAACAACCTGACTCGGCGGGTGAGCCTCCACGATGCCCGTCAGATCGTGGCCGCCAAGGGGCTGGCCGGCGGCGGATTTCTGCTCCTGCTCGCGGGGACCCGGGGCGAGCTCGGCGGCCTCGACCTCAAACAGCTAGGCGCCATGTCCGCCGTCGGCGCGGTTTCCTACGGTTTGTCGCTCGTTCTCTACATTCGCGGTCTCAGGGATCTCGGCGTGGCGCTCACCGGCGCACTCTTTGCGACCTCCTCCGGTGTCGGAGTCCTCCTCGCGTGGCTTGGACTGGGTGAGAACCCAGGGCATCTGGGGCTGGCCGCCTTCGCTCTCATGACCGGTGGGGCGATCGCCCTGACTTCGGATGAACATGTTCACCTGCATGTTCATGAGGCGCTGGCGCATTCCCATCCCCATGAGCACGATGAGCATCATCGGCACGAGCACACCCCGGAAGAGCTCGCCACGCAACCACACAGCCACTTCCATCGCCACGAACCACTCGCCCACACCCATCCCCACACCGCAGACGCGCACCACCGCCACCGGCATGGCGGGCGGGAACGCAGCGCTTAGCGCGCGCCCGCCTCCTTCGTGGCGCTGCGCGGGTCAGGGGAGGTTGGAGCCGGAAGATATCGTTGACCGTCCGCGTGTCGGCAGACAGCAAGAGAGTGTACAGTGGCTCGAGGACATGGCCGTAGATGATCAGGAGACCGCCGTCGAATGTTCTCTTCAAAACTGGTTCTGCCGTCCCAGGAACTGCGGAGACGGCCAGAAACAAAAGAGCAAACGTTTTCGTCATCAGTGGATTTAATCCGCATTCGCGCCGCTCGTATCTGCTCCTCACCTGGATCAACGGAAATATGAAGCGCCGTTGACGTCGATCGTGATTCCGGTCAGATAATCCGCCTCGGGCCGCACCAGGAACGCCACCACTCCCGCCACTTCCTCGGGAGTGGCCATTCTCCCGAAGGGGATCGATCCCAGCACTTCCTCGGGATCGTCCATGCTCGCCTTTCCCATCTCGGTGTCCGTCCATCCCGGTGCCACCGTGTAGGCGTAGATCCGCTCCTTCGCCAGTGCACGGGCCAGGCAGACGGTGAGATTGACCATGCCCGCCTTCGACACCGCGTAGGCCGGGTACACGGTCTCACCGCGAAATGCGGCGCGTGAGGCGATCTGGATGATCTTGCCCCCGCGATCGCGCATGTGCGCGACCGCGAGATAAGCGAGCTCGGCCGCCGCCTCGAGATTCACCCGCAGAGTCCGCCGCCACGCCGCCCGCCAGGCGTCGAGGCTCGGCACCGCGAACGACGCCTCTTCGTAGATCCCGGCGTTGTTGACCAGCACATCGATGCGGCCGGCATGCTCGACAGCACCGGTGATGAGACGCTCGGGAGTCTCCAGATCGTCCAGGTCGCCGGCGATGAACGTGTGACCCTCGCCCTTGAGACCGGCGAGGAGGCCGGCGACGTCAGTGGGCGTCGAGCGGCCGTGGACCACGACACGAAATCCTTCCGCCGCCAACCGCTGGGCGATGGCGCGGCCGATGCCACGGGTCGAGCCGGTGACGAGTACGGTGCGCGCTTGAGTCGGTGGTGCTGCCGCGGGCGGGGTCACTTGAGCCGGCGCTCGCCGACTCCGTCGTACTCGTACGCCCCGGGATCGATGGGGCGCATCGGGCGCTCGCGCACCTGCTCTTCGTGCGCCTGCACCGCGATCCCCGCCGACCGCGCCAGGATGAAGAGCGCGTTCGAGAGGGTGAACGGGAATCCGATCTCGGCTAGACAGGCGGCGATCGCTCCGTCGACGTTGATCGGCAGCGACTTTCCTCGCCGCTCGAGCGCTGCATGGAGGGCGCGCAGCGCGGCGATGTGGCGCCCGGCAGTCTTGCAGGCGGCGGTGAGCTCGAAGAGATGCTCCACCCG
>JBIOUT010000186.1:0-7407 GCA_044867365.1 Candidatus Eiseniibacteriota bacterium
CGTTGAACGACTCCGGAATCCCGGGCTCGGGGGGATTCTCGCCCTTGACGATCGCTTCGTAGATCCGCGACCGACCCGGGACGTCGTCCGACTTGACGGTGAGGAGCTCCTGCAAGGTGTAGGCGGCGCCGTAAGCCTCGAGCGCCCACACCTCCATCTCCCCGAACCGCTGGCCGCCGAACTGAGCCTTACCGCCGAGGGGCTGTTGGGTGACGAGCGAATAGGGACCGATCGAACGGGCGTGGATCTTGTCATCGACGAGGTGGGAAAGCTTCATCATATAGATGTAGCCCACCGTCACCCGCTCGTCGAAGGGCTTGCCGCCCCGGCCGTCGAAGAGCACCGTCTTCCCGTCCTCGGGCAACCCGGCTTCGCGCAGCATGCCCTTGATCTCGTCGACGGTGGCTCCGGCGAATACCGGAGTTGCCACCGTCACCCCCAGGTGCTCCGCCGCCCATCCGATATGAGTTTCGAAGACCTGCCCGATGTTCATACGCGAGGGAACACCGAGCGGATTGAGAACCATATCCACCGGCCGCCCGTCGGGAAGGTAAGGCATGTCTTCCTCGGGCATGATCTTGGCGACCACGCCCTTGTTCCCATGCCGTCCCGCCATCTTGTCTCCGACCGACAGCCGCCGCTTCTTGGCCACATACACCTTGACCAGCTTGACCGCCCCCGGCGGCAGCTCGTCGCCGCGAGTGACCTTCTCGAGCTCCTTCTCGAGCTCCTTCTCGATCTTCTCCATCGCCACCGACGCCGCTTCCATCCGGTGCCAGAACTGCTCGTTGAGCCGGCGATCGGTCACCACCTCGGAGCCCCAGGGGATGTCGTCGAAGTCGATCTTCTCGAGCAGCTGTTCGGAGATCCGGGTGCCGGTGCGGACCATCGCCCGTCCGGTCGAAGCGCGGGTGATGCGCCCCACCGGATGACCGCCCAGGAGGTCGAGAATGTCGCGGTTGCGCGCCTCGATGATGCGCAGCTTGTCCTTCCGCGACTGGCGCCGGAGCGCCTCGATCTTCTTCTTCTCCTGCTTCTTGGCGTTCTCGTCCTTTTCGCGGCGTGAGAACACCTTGATGTCGATGACCACTCCGTCCATCCCCGGCGGAGCCTTGAGCGAGGCGTCGCGCACATCGCCCGCCTTCTCGCCGAAGATGGCGCGCAGGAGCCGCTCCTCGGGCGAGAGATCGGTCTCGCCCTTCGGCGTCACCTTGCCGACCAGGATGTCCCCGGCCTTGACCCGGGCGCCGATGCGGACGATCCCATCCTCGTCCAGGTTCTTGACCGCGTCCTCGGACACGTTCGGGATCTCGCGGGTGATCTCCTCGACCCCGCGCTTGGTATCCCGCACCTGGAGCTCGAACTCCTCGATGTGCACCGAGGTGAAGCGATCTCCCTTGAGCAGCCGCTCCGAGACCAGAACCGCGTCCTCGAAGTTGTAGCCGCCCCAGGGCATGAAGGCGACGAGCACGTTGCAGCCGAGCGCCAACTCGCCGTCCTTGGTGGCGGCGCCATCGGCGAGGAGCTCGCCGCGCTTCACCTTCTCTCCTGCCTCCACGACCGGCCGCTGGTTGATGCAGGTGTCCTGGTTCGAGCGCTTGAACTTGGTGAGTCTGTAGACATCGACGATGTCGCCCTTCAGGTAGTCGATCTCACCCTGGGCGATCTCGCGGGCGGTCGGCCGCACCACGATCGTGTCGGATGAGACCTGCTCGACCGTTCCTGCCCGCTTGGACAGGACCAGCGCCCCCGAATCCTCCGCCACTTTGCGCTCGAGCCCGGTGCCGACGAGCGGCACTTCGGTTTCGAGGAGCGGCACCGCCTGGCGCTGCATGTTGGAGCCCATGAGGGCGCGGTTGGCGTCGTCGTGCTCCAGGAAGGGAATGAGCGCCGCCGCCGGGCTCACCAGCTGGATCGGTGAGATGTCCATGTAGTCGACCCGGTCCGGGCTCACGATCGGGAACTCGCCCCTGAACCGAGCATTGATCCGCTCGCGCTGGAAGCGGCCGTGGGGGTCCACCGCGGCGTTGGCCTGCGCGATGTAGTAGCGATCCTCCTTGTCGGCGGAGAGGAACTCGATCTCGCGCAGGTTCACCTGCCCGCTCTTGACCTTGCGGTAAGGCGTCTCCAGGAACCCGAGCTCGTTGACCCGGGCATAGGTGGAGAGGGACGAGATGAGTCCGATGTTCGGACCTTCCGGAGTCTCGATTGGGCAGACCCGGCCGTAATGGGTGTAGTGGACGTCGCGCACCTCGAAGCCGGCTCGATCGCGGGTGAGCCCGCCCGGCCCCAAAGCCGAGAGCCGCCGCTTGTGAGTGAGCTCGGCCAGCGGGTTGGTCTGATCCATGAACTGGCTCAACTGGCTCGAGCCGAAAAAGCTCTGGATCACCGCCGAGATGGTGCGGGCATTGATCAGGTCGTAAGGGGTCACCTGATCGGCGTCCTGAAGAGAGATGCGCTCGCGGATGATCCGAGCCATCCGCGCCAGCCCGATGTTGAACTGATTGCTCAGGAGCTCGCCGACCGACCGCACGCGCCGATTGCCGAGATGGTCGATATCGTCGGTCGTGACCACGATCTCCTCATGATCCAGACCCAGGCGGAGCCAGACCAGATACATGATGATGGCGATGAAGTCTTCTTTGCAGAGGGTGGTCTGGTCCATGGGCGGGAGCTTGAGGGCGAGCCGCTTGAGCCGCATCCCTCCCCCGAGCAAGAGCTCGTGGCGAAGCTTTTGGTTCAGCTTATAGCGTCCGACCTTGGCCAGCTCGTAGCGCTTGGGGCTGAAGAAGAGGCGATTGAGGATGTCGCGCGCGGACTCGGCGCGCGGCGGATCGCCGGGGCGAAGAAGCCCGTAGATGCGAACCAGGGCGTCGTCCTCGGTGCGGATCGTGTCCTTCTTCAGGGTGTTGCGGATGACATCCGCTTCATCCCTTCCATGGATATCGAAGACCTTGACCGTCTTGATGCCGGCGCCACGGAGCATCCGCACGCTTTCATCCGAGATCTCCTCGTTGGTCTCGAGCAGGATCTCGCCGGTCTCGACGTTGACCACATCTTCGGCCGCAATCCGGCCGATGAGCTCCTCCTCTCCTCCGGCGGCGCCGAGCTTGAGCTCGACCGGCTCGTAGAAGAGCTCGAGAATCTGCTTGTCACTGACATAGCCGAGGGCGCGCAGGAGCACGGTCACCGGCAGCTTGCGCTTGCGATCGATGTGAACGTACATGACATCGTTCACATCCATCGAGAACTCGACCCAGGATCCCCGGTAGGGGATGATCCGGGACGAGAAGAGCCGCTTGCCCCGGGGATGCATCTCCTCGTCGAAGAAGACCCCCGGCGAGCGATGGAGCTGACTGACGATCACCCGCTCGGCGCCGTTGATGATGAAGGTGCCCTTGTCGGTGATGATGGGCAGCTCACCGAGGTAGACCTCCTGCTCGATGATCTCCTTCTCGCGCCGCTCTCCGTCCACTCCCTCGCGAATATGCAGGCGCAGGGTCGCCTTGAGCGGGACCGAGTAGATCAGATCCCGTTCCTGGCACTCTTCGACCGTGTACTTGGGCTGCCCCAGGTCATAGCGGACGAACTCGAGGAGGAACATCTCCCGGGCGTCGCTGATCGGGAATACGGTGTTGAAGACCTCCTGCAACCCCTCGTTCTTCCGCTTCTCGGGCGCAACCTCCGCCTGGAGGAACTTGCGAAAGGACTCGAGCTGGACATCGAGCAGATTCGGCAGCTCGAGATCCCACTCCTCGGTGATCTTGGAGAAGTTGCGGCGACCGTTGGTAGGGCTTTCAGCTTTCAAGGAATCCGCTTCCATTTCCCGCCGTGATGGGACGCCACCGGGCGCCAAAGCATCGATTTGCCCGCCGACCGGCGAATCGGCAGGCCGCGTCATCCGGCCCCGGTGAGCGCCTTCTGGGGGACTCCAATCCGCTCATCCGAGTGCGGATGCCCCGCAACCCGACGGGCGGATGAACCACTACTGGGATGCTGACCCGCCTACTTGACTTCGACGACCCCACCCGCTTCCTCGATCTTGGCCTTGATGTCCATGGCCTCGGCCTTGGACACCTTCTCCTTGACCGGCTTGGGCGCGTTGTCCACCAGGTCCTTGGCTTCCTTGAGGCCGAGGCCGGTAATCGCCCGCACGACCTTGATCACCTGGATCTTCTTGTCGCCGGCGGTGGTGAGGACGGCATCGAACTCCGTCTTCTCTTCCACCGCCGCGCCTGCTCCAGCGCCGGCCATGGCGCTCGCCATCATCACCGGAGCGGCGGCGGTGATGCCGAGCTCGGTTTCGAACTTCTTCTTGAGGTCGTTGATCTCGAGCACGGTCATTCCCGTGATCAGATCGAAGACCTGGTCGACCTTGGTGGACATCTCTCGACTCTCCTTATGGTCAGCGTCAAACGTTGGCGAAGTGAACCCGGTCAGGCCGGGGCCGCCTCAGCCCCTCCGGCGGCGGTTGCCTCCGGAGATGCGGCCGGCGCCCCGCCGTCCGGTGCCGCTCCTACCGTTGCCTCACCGGCCGTTGCCTCACCGGCCGTTGCCATACCGGCCGTTGCCCCGCCGGCCGGAGATTCCCCCGCCCGGCGCTCGGCCAGCTGATCGAGGATCGACATGAGATCGCCGGCAAGCCGGGAGATCCCGCTCACCAGCTGGCTCACCGGCGCCTCGAACACCATGAGGAGCTGGGACAGGAGCTCCTTTCTGGCCGGCAGCGAAGCCAGGGTCTTGAGCTCATCGAGAGAGAAGACCTTGCCTTCGATCAACCCTCCCTTGAGCCGCGGCCGCTCCTTCTCCTTGGCGAAAGCCACCAGCACTCGAGCCGCCGCCAGCTCGTCGCCAAGGGCGACGGCGATGCCGGTCGGCCCCTCGAGCATCGTCTCGATGGCTTCCATGCCCATCGATTGCAGAGCCCGGCGGGAGAGGGTGTTCCTGGCCACGCGGAAGCGCACGCGCTCGGCCCGGCATCGGCGCCTGAGCTCCGAAAGCTCGGCGACATCCATGCCGGTGAAGTCGGCAAGCAAGACGCTGCGCGCTCCGGTGAGCTCGCGCACCAGCTCCTCGACTTCGTTGATCTTGGCTTGCGTCGGCATCTGCCTCCCCCTAGACCATCTCGGCCAGAACGGTATTGACGTCGAGCTTCACTCCCGGGCTCATGGTCGAGCTCACGGTGAGGCTGCGCACATACTGGCCCTTGGCCGCCGCGGGCTTCGCCCGCACGAGCTCGCGCAGAAAGACCTGACAGTTCTCGGTCAGCTTGGCGTGCTCGAACGAGCGCTTGCCGAGCGGCGCATGGACGTTGGAGCCCTTGTCGACCCGGAATTCGATCCGCCCCGCCTTGACATCGCGGATGGCTTTGGCCACATCGAAGGTGACGGTCCCGCTCTTCGGATTGGGCATCAGCCCGCGCGGACCAAGAATCTTGCCCAGACGCCCGACCTGGCCCATGACATCGGGGGTGGCGATCACCTTGTCGAAATCGATCCAGCCTTCCTGGATCTTGGCCACCATGTCGTCGCCGCCGACGATATCGGCGCCGGCCGCCTCGGCCTCCTTGAGCTTCTCCCCCTTGGCGATCACCAGCACCCGCACCGTCCGCCCGGTCCCGTGGGGGAGGACCACCGTCCCCCGCACCTGCTGGTCCGCGTGGCGAGGATCGACTCCGAGCTTGGCGGAGATCTCGATCGTCTCGTCGAACTTGGCGGTCGCCATCTTCTGGACCAGGGCCATCGCCTCGCCGACGTCGCCGACGGCGCGGACCTCGCCCCGCTCCTCGACCGCTTTCCGATATCGCTTGCCGCGCTTCATGGCCTAGGCCTCCACTCCCCGATCATTCGACGGTGATGCCCATGCTGCGGGCCGTGCCCTCGACGATCCGCATCGCCATCTCGACGTCGTTGGCATTGAGATCGGGCATCTTGGTCTCGGCGATCTCTTTCACTTGCTGCCGGGTCACCTTGCCCACCTTCTTCCGGTTGGGTTCTCCGGAAGCGGTGGCAATTCCCGCGGCTCGCTTGAGCAGGATGGCCGCGGGCGGAGTCTTGGTGATGAAGGTGAAGGAGCGGTCGTTGTAGACCGTTACCACGACCGGGATGATGAGCCCTTGCTGGTTCTGGGTCCGGGCGTTGAACGCCTTGCAGAACTCCATGATGTTGACGCCCTGCTGGCCGAGGGCCGGACCCACCGGCGGGGCAGGTGTGGCCTGCCCGGCCGGACACTGCAGCTTCACCTGGGCGATAATCGGCTTTGCCATCGCTCCTCGTCCTCAGCTCAAAGACTCTTCACCTGCAAAAAATCCAGCTCGACCGGCGTCGACCGGCCGAAGATCGAAACCATGACCTTGAGCTTCTGGCGCTCGGGGTTCACCTCGTCCACCACACCGGTGAAGTCGCTGAACGGCCCGTCGATCACCTGCACATGATCGCCGGCGTGGTAAGGAACCTCGCGCAGCTCCTCGTCGGTGCCCTCGATTCGACCCTTGATCCGCTCGATCTCGGTGTCGCTGACCGGGATCGGGCTCTGGGTGGTGCCGACGAACCGGGTGACCCCGGGAATGTTCGTCACCAGTCCACGGGTCTCGTCGTTGAGCTCCATCTCCACCAGGACATAGCTCGGAAAGGTCTTCCGCTTCGACACGGTTCGCTTGCCGCTTTTCATCTCGGCAAACTCTTCCGTAGCGACCACGATCTCGCCGAAGCTCGTCTGCAGCCCGGCCGAGGCGATGGCGCGCTCGAGATTGGATTTGACCTTGTTCTCGTGCCCGGTGTAGGTGTGAATCACATACCACCGCTTGGACATCGTCTTCCTTCGACTGCGCTCCCTAAACGATCAGGGTGATGATTTGGACCACGACCAGATCCACCACCTTCGTGAACATGGCGAGAATCGCCACCGTCACCACCACGACCATCGTCGATTCCCAAAGCTCCTTGCGGTCCGGCCAAGTGACCTTGGACGCTTCGAGCCTCACTTCCTTGAGGAACTCGGCAATTCTCTTCAGCACTCGGACCTCTCGTTCTCGGGCCTCATGGTCTCGGACCGCCCTGTGGGCTCAGGTCGCCTCACCGCGTCTCGCGATGGACGGTGTGCTTGCGGCAGAACCGGCAATATTTCTTGTTTTCCACCCGATCGGGGTGCTTTCGCTTGTTCTTGGTCGTGTTGTAGTTCCGCTGCTTGCACTCGCCGCAGGCCAGTGTGATCTTGTCGCGCATCGCTCATCCCTCGGAGCACCGTCTCCCGCTTCTCTCACTCGACGATCTTGCCGACGACTCCGGCGCCCACCGTCCGTCCACCTTCTCGAATCGCGAACCGCAGCCCCTCTTCCATCGCGATCGGCGTGATCAGCGTCCCGGTGATCGTCACATTGTCCCCCGGCATCACCATCTCCCGATCGTC
>JBIOUT010000187.1:0-13111 GCA_044867365.1 Candidatus Eiseniibacteriota bacterium
TCCCCCTCGCGGCCGTACTCCGCCTGCGAGGATTAACGAAGCTAGGATAAGGTGACGAATCGCGTCTCTCGCCTCAGATTGAGGGCGCCGGCGCTGAAGCCGGCAGCCGGCTGAACAATCTGTCGCGGCGGGGGTCTCTCGTGGTCGGGCCAGCCGCTGAGCAAACGGTCGTCGCATTTTCGTTGCTCGTTCTTTCGACTGCCCTTATTATAGGCGGTTTGCTCCTTCGCAAAAAGGAATCGTCCCGCGTCCCCCGCCCAAGAGACGATGACCCAAACTTCCCGCCCGATCAAAAATAGCGGCACGATCGACAAGGGGACGACGACCGAGTCCATCCGAGTCCACGGGGCGCGGCAGCACAATCTCAAGGGCTTCGATCTCGAGCTCCCCGACGGCGAGCTCGTCGTGGTGACCGGGGTCTCGGGCTCCGGCAAGTCTTCGCTCGCCTTCGACACCCTCTACGCCGAGGGCCAGCGCCGCTACGTCGAGAGCTTCTCCACCTACGCCCGCCAGTTCCTCGATCGCATGGACCGCCCGGCGGTGGATCGCATCGAAGGCATTCCGCCGGCGGTGGCCATCGACCAGACGAACGCGGTCAAGACCTCGCGGTCGACGGTCGGGACGATGACCGAGATCGCCGACTACGCCAAGCTCCTGTGGGCCCGGATCGGCCAGCTCCATTGCCGAGGCTGCGGCCAGCCGGTCAAGCGCGACACAGCGCCGGTCATCGCCGAGGCTCTCGCCGCTCTTGGAACCGGCACCCGCATCGTCCTCACCTTCCCCATCGATTCGCGGAACACGGTCGCCGCCTCCGAGCTGCGCGAGATCCTGCGCCGCAACGGATTTACCCGGCTGTGGATCGATGAGACGGTCGTCGACCTCGACGAAGTCGAGGACACGGCGCTCGCTTCCGGACGCGTTGAGGTCGTGGCCGATCGGCTGGTCGCCGGCCAGGCTGCCCGATCGCGGTTCACCGACTCGATCGAGCTTGCGCTTCGCTTCGGCGCCGGCACGATGCGCGCTCACGATCTCGATGCAGGACGCACGCTCGCCTATTCCTCGCGCCTCCACTGCGCCGCTTGCGACATCGAATACCGCGACCCGGTCCCCAATCTCTTCTCCTACAACAGCCCTCTTGGCGCCTGCCCTACCTGCCACGGCTTCGGCCGGATGATCGAGATCGACTACGACCTCGTGATTCCCGACCCACGACAGACACTCAAGAACGACGCCATTCGCCCGTGGAGCACCAAGGCCTACCGCGAGTGCCATCGCGATCTGCTCGAGTTCTGCGCCGCGCGCCGTATCCCTGTCGACCGCCCATGGGGCGAGCTCAAGCCGGAGGCTCGCGACCTCATCCTCCATGGAGCGGGCAAGGAGTTCTACGGCGTCGACGGCTTCTTCGACTGGCTCAAAACCAAGTCGTACAAGATGCACATCCGGGTGATGCTCTCGCGCTACCGCGACTATGTCGAATGTTCCGACTGTCGCGGCGCCCGGCTCAAGCCTGACGCCCTGCTCTACCGAGTCGGTGGATTGACGATCGCCGCCTTCTACGCCTTGCCGATCGCCGCCGCCCGCCGCCAAATCGCCGAGCTCACGCTCGGCGCCTTCGAGGGCGAAGCCGCCGCCGCGATCCGGCAAGAGATGGAGAACCGGCTCTGCTATCTCGATGAGGTCGGCCTCGGCTATCTCACCCTCGATCGCCAGTCGCGCACCCTGTCGGGCGGCGAGGTGCAGCGGGTGAATCTCACGACCGCTCTCGGCGCTCATCTCGTCAGTACGCTCTATGTACTCGACGAGCCGTCGATCGGCCTCCACGCCCGGGACACGGAGAGGCTCATCCGCATTCTCTACGGGCTCCGCGACCTCGGCAACACGCTCGTCGTTGTCGAGCACGACCCCGATCTCATCCGCTCGGCGGATCGGGTGATCGACCTCGGACCCGGCGCTGGAGAAAGCGGGGGCAAGCTTTTGCATGCGGGTCCGCTCCGCGATCTCACCCGCGCTCGCGGCTCGCTCACCGCAGATTATCTGAGCGGCCGGCGGCGCATCGAGCCCCAGCGGCGGCGGCATCCGGTGAACCTCAAGACGGGCCCGGCAATCACCGTCGAAGGAGCGACCGCCCACAACCTGAAGAACCTGACGTTATCGATTCCTCTCGAGAGATTCGTGTGCGTGACCGGCGTATCCGGAAGCGGGAAGTCGACCCTCGTCGAAGAGGTCGTCTACCGCAGCCTCCGCCGGCAACGTGGCGACCGCTCGGAGCGTCCGGGATCGGTGCGCGCGGTACGCGGCGGGGATGCGGTGGGCGAGGTCATCCTCGTCGATCAATCCCCGATCGGCCGCTCGCCGCGCGCCAATGCCGCAACCTATGTCAAAGCCTATGACGGCATCCGGCGTCTCTTCGCTTCGACTCCCGTCGCTCGCGCCCGTGGCTACGAGCCTTCCACCTTCTCGTTCAATGTCGACGGCGGGAGATGCGAGACCTGCGCCGGCGACGGGTTCGAGCGCATCGAGATGCAGTTCCTCTCCGACGTCTATCTTCCCTGCCCGGCATGCGGCGGTCGGCGGTTCCAGCCCGAGATCTTCGACGTCCGACTCGATGGCCGCTCGATCATCGATGTTCTCGAGCTGACGGTCGACGAGGCGATCACCGTCTTCCGGCGCGAGGAATCGATTGCCGGTCCCCTGGCGCCGCTCGCCGAGGTCGGTCTCGGCTACCTGCGACTCGGCCAGCCGCTCTCGACGCTGTCGGGTGGAGAAGCGCAGCGGCTCAAGCTCGCCGCGCATCTTCGGCCCGGCGGGGATCGCGGGCATCTCTTCCTCTTCGACGAGCCGACGACCGGCCTCCATCTCGCCGACGTCGAGCTCCTGCTCAAGGCGCTCAAGCGGCTAGTGAATCACGGTCACTCGGTCGTCGTCATCGAACATCATCTCGAGGTGATCGCCGCCGCCGACTGGGTGATCGACTTGGGGCCGGAGGGCGGCGACGCGGGGGGCGAGCTCGTCGTCGCCGGAACGCCCGAGGCGATCGCCCGCGACCGGCGCTCACACACCGGCAGACACCTGCGGCCGGTGCTCTCCCGCGACCGCGGCGTGCAGGTGGCCGATAAGCAAGCCGTCTACCGGTTGGATGCCCTGCGTGCCGGCGAGCCGGAGGCGGGAGCCGCCGCCAAGCGGGACGGGCGTCCGCCCGGCGGGCGTTCACGCCCCACCCGTAATCGTCGGGTGATCGAAATCCGCGGGGCGCGTCAGAACAATCTCCAGAACCTCGAGCTCGAGATCCCTCGCGGGCGATTCGTCGTCGTCACCGGGCCGAGCGGCTCGGGCAAATCGACACTCGCCTACGACATCTTGTTCGCGGAGGGGCAGCGCCGCTACATCGAAAGTCTCTCCGCCTATGCCCGCCAGTTCGTCACCCAGATGCCGCGGGCCGATGTCGATTCAACGCGCGGCATTCCGCCCACCGTCGCCATCGAGCAACGGGTGTCGCGCGGCGGGCGGAAGTCGACCGTCGCCACCTCGACCGAGATCTTCCCCTTCCTCCGGCTTCTCTATGCCCGTGCCGGCACCCCGCACTGCCCCGACTGCGGGGTCGAGATCGCCGCTCAGACTCGCCGTCAGATCGTCGACGAGGTGAGGCGCCGCTGCCCAGGGCGGCGAGTGACGCTTCTCGCGCCGGTCGTCCTCGATCGCAAGGGCTTCCATCGCGATGTCTTCGAGCGCCTGAAGAAGCGCGGACTCACCTCGGCGCGCATCGACGGCACGGTCATGCCCCTCTCTCCTTTCCCCAAGCTCGATCGTTACCGCGAGCACCGCATCGAGGCGGTGGTCGAGACCGTCTCCTCCTCCAATCGCGAAGCACTGCGTGACGCCATCGAGGAGAGCCTGGACCTCGGACGGGGGACGGTGCGGGTCGTGCCCTCCCGCGGGCCGGAGGTCACCCTCAGCGAGCACCTCGCCTGCCCTCGATGCGGGCTCGGCCTCGATGAGCCCGACCCCCGCGCCTTCTCCTTCAACTCGCCGCTCGGCGCCTGTCCGACCTGCGGCGGACTCGGCGTCCTCGACGAGTATGGAGAAGAAGATCTCGAGGACGATGAGGCGGATGCCGGCCAAACGGAGAGCGAGATCGCCGGTAATGAAGAAGGGGCGAACGGCGGATCCACGACTCGAATCTGTCCCAAGTGCAAGGGCGCACGGCTCAAGCGCGCCTCCCTCGCGGTCACCTTCCGCGGCCGCTCGATCGCCGAGGTCTGCGCCTTGACCGTCGAGGAGGCGGAACGCTTCTTCTCCCGCCTCAAGCTCAACGCGCGCGAAGCCCCGATTGCCAGGCCGCTCGCCGAGGAGATCTGCTCCCGACTGCATTTTCTCGCCGAGGTCGGCCTTCCTTATCTAACGTTGGATCGAAGCGCCGACACCCTCTCCGGGGGCGAGGCGCAGCGCATCCGACTTGCCGCCCAGCTCGGCTCCAACCTGCGCGGCGTCCTCTACATCCTCGACGAGCCGACGATAGGATTGCATGCCCGCGATCACGGCCGATTGCTCCACACCCTCGCCGAGCTTCGCGACCGCGGGAATTCGGTGCTCGTCGTCGAGC
Source organism: Candidatus Eiseniibacteriota bacterium (assembly GCA_044867365.1). GTDB lineage: Bacteria > Eisenbacteria > RBG-16-71-46 > CAVPCR01 > CAVPCR01 > JBIOUT01. The sequence continues at coordinate 4,601 of JBIOUT010000187.1, forward strand.
ACGACGAGGCGACGATCCGCGCCGCCGATCATGTGATCGACCTCGGGCCGGGGGCGGGAGCTCAAGGGGGAAAGGTGGTGGCCGCGGGCACTCCGATCCAGGTGGCGAAGGTCGAGGGCTCGCCGACCGGCGCCTACCTCCGGCGGCGTCCGGCGCCGGCCGAGAGGTCGCGGCGCATCCCCACGGGCAGCGCGGTGCGAGTGCTCGGCGCGGCGGAGCACAACCTCAAGCGAATCGACGTCGAGTTCCCGCTCGGGACGCTGGTTTGCGTCACCGGGGTTTCCGGATCGGGAAAATCGACGCTCGTCCGCGACATTTTGTATCGCGCGTTACGGCGCGAGCTCGGCTATGAAGGCCCGTCGCCTGGGCGACACCGGGGAATCAACATCCGCGGCGTTCTCCGCCGCGTGGCGGAAGTGGACCAAACTCCGATCGGCAAAACGCCGCGCTCGGTGCCCGCCACCTACGTCGGGCTGATGGCCGAGATTCGCCGCCTCATCGCTCAGACTCCCGCCGCTCGCGCCCGCGGCTACAATCCCAACCGCTTCAGCTTCAACGTCGCCGGCGGGCGGTGCGAAAGCTGCGCCGGGCAGGGTCGAGTCAAGGTGGAGATGAACTTCCTCCCCGACGTGTATGTCGAGTGCGAGGCGTGCGGCGCGCGCCGGTTCAACGCCGAGACCCTCGAGATCACCTGGAGCGGCCGCTCGATCGCCGACATCTTCGAGATGACGATCGACGAGGCGGAAGCCGCGTTCACCCATGTGCCGGCCATTCATCGCCGGCTCGCGGTTCTCGAGGAGATCGGGCTCGGCTACCTGACGCTCGGCCAGCCCTCGAACACACTCTCCGGCGGTGAGGCGCAACGGATCAAGCTCGCCGCCGAGCTCGGCAAGCAGTCCGACGGCTCGACCCTCTTCATCCTCGACGAGCCGACGACGGGACTCCACTTGAGCGACATCGAGCGTCTCATCGGCTGCTTGCATCGGCTGGTCGATCGCGGCGACACGGCGATCGTCATCGAACACAACCTCGAGGTGATCGCCGCCGCCGATCATGTGATCGATCTCGGCCCGGAGGGCGGCGAGGGTGGGGGATCCCTCGTTGCTGCGGGTCACCCGCTCGACCTCGCGCGCGCTCCGGGCCGCTCCCATACCGCGGCCGCTCTCGCCAAGCATCTCGAGCTCGGCTGACGACGGATCGGAGATGATCCGTACGTTTCGTGTAACCTTGCTCGGTCGCGGTAGATGGCTTAGGCTCGGACGATCACTTTCATCATCAAGGAGAGTCTGTGGACTTCACCTTCAGCAAGGAGCAGCAGCTCCTCCGCAAGACCCTGCGCGAGTTCGCCGAGGCCGAGATCCGCCCTCATGTGCGCGATTGGGACGAAAAACAGCAGTTCCCGCGCGATGTGATCAAAAAGCTCGGCCAGCTCGGGATCATGGGGCTCATCTTTCCCGAGGAGTATGGCGGCGCCGGACTCACTTACATCGATTATGTGCTGGCGGTGGAAGAGCTGAGCCGCGTCGACGGGTCGATCGGGATCACGGTCTCCGCTCACAACTCACTGTGCTCGAATGCCATCTACGAATCGGGGACGGAGGAACAGAAGCAACGCTATCTCCCCAAGCTGACGGCCGGCGAGTGGATCGGCTCCTGGAGCCTCACCGAGCCCACCGCCGGCTCGGATGCCGGAGGCACCCAGACGATCGCCCGCAAGCAGGGCGACCGCTATGTGCTCAACGGCTCGAAGACCTTCGCCTCCCAGGGCTCTCAATGTGATGTCGCGGTCGTCTACGCCACGATCGACCGCAGTCTGGGGAAGAAGGGAATCACCGCGTTCATCCTCGAGAAGGGCATGCCGGGCTTTCGCGCCGGCAAGAAGGAGGACAAGCTCGGACTACGCGCTTCGGATACCGCCGAGCTCGTGATGGAGAACTGCGAGGTCGGGGAAGGACAGCGATTGGGCAAGGAAGGCGAGGGGTTCCATGACGCGATGAAGATCCTCGACGGCGGTCGAATCGGAATCGCTGCCCTCGCTCTGGGGATGGCCCAGGGAGCCTTCGAAGCGGCGGTCGACTATGCCAAGCAACGGGAGCAATTCGGCAAGCCCATCGCCCAGTTCCAGGCGGTTCAGCACATGATCGCCGACATGGCCAAGGACATTGACGCCGCTCGCCTCCTCACCTATCAGGCGGCCTGGATGAAAGATCAGGGAGAGAAGACGACGAGGCAATCGGCGATGGCCAAGCTCTTCGCCTCGGAAGTGGCGGTGCGAGTCACCAACGACGCCCTCCAGATCTTCGGCGGCTACGGTTATGTCAAGGATTACCCGGCCGAGAAATACTTCCGCGACGCCAAGCTGTGCACGATCGGCGAGGGAACGTCTGAGATCCAACGCCTGGTCATCGCCCGGGAGCTCCTCAAAGAGGGAGCGGAGCTCGCCGAGGCTCGGTGATTTCGCACTGTGAAATGTTTCAGCTGAAACATTCACGCTCGATTCCCAGCTAGCCAGCCGGGCCTCCACTCGTCCCGGTTCCTGCGCCAGTCCCAAACCCTATTGGATCATCCAATTGGCATCCACGGCTGGGCTCTAATTGCTCCTGGGGACGACTCTTTTGCCAACAAATCCCTTGACGGCCGGACCCGCTGGTCGATACTTTGGTAGGTAAAGTCATGGCCATCCAATGGCCGATTGGATGATCCATTAGCTGGGAGTGAGCTCATGAAGCTGCTGCTCGATCTTGATCGAACTCGGGAGGAGCCGGTCTACCTCCAGATCTGCACCGGCTTACGCGAATTGATCGAGAGCGGCGCCTTGCCCGCCGGGAGCCGCCTGCCTCCGACCCGCGATGTGGCGCGGGATCTCGGGGTCAATCGATCGACGGTGACCGCGGCCTACGACGCTTTGGGAGCGCTCGGTTACGTCGAGGCCACCGTCGGACGGGGGACGTTCGTCCGTCCTGAACCCACGAGCCCCAGCCCGTGGCTTGCTCGGCACGCCGGCCGGCCGGCCGTTTCAGCGGCCCCCGGCAGCAACAGCTCGGGCTCGGATATCCCAGCGAACGGCTGGCTCCCCAGCTTCTCGCGCGGAATGGAGAGCCTGGCTCGCTACCCTTCTCGGGAGAAGCTTGTCATCGACCACCCGCAACCGGTCGACTTCGCAGCCCTCTTCCCCGACGAGGACCTCTTTCCAGTCGCCATATTCCGGCGGCTCATGGCCGACACGCTTGCCCGCCGCGGACGCGAGCTCCTCCAGTACGCGGCGCCCGAGGGGGATCCCGACCTTCGCGCCTTCATCGCCGGGGAGCTCGGACGCGAGGACATCGCCGTCGGCCCCGACGACATCGTGATCGTCAACGGCGCCCAGCAGGGGATCGATCTCCTGCTCCGTGTGTTCGTCGACCCGGGCGATGCCGTGGTCGTCGAATCACCGACCTACTGGAGCGTGCTCCCCGCCCTCGGCCTCTACCGAGCCGAGATCATCCCGGTGCCAATGACTCCGGCCGGAATGGATGTGGAGGCTCTCGCCGGCGTGCTGGCCGAACGCCGGCCGAAGCTCATCTACACCATGCCCAACTTCCAAAATCCGACTGGGGTGACGATGAGCCTCGAGACCCGGCGAACCTTGGTTCAGCTCGCGCGCCAGCATTCCATCCCGGTCGTCGAGGACGATTACGAAAAGGACCTGCGGTTTCTCGGTGAAGGGGTCCCGAGCCTCAAGGCGCTCGACCCGAGCGGCATGATCATGCACCTGGGTACCTTCTCGAAGGGACTTTTCCCCGGCCTGCGGCTGGGCTGGATCGCGGCGCCGCCGGCGGTGTTGAGCCGACTCAGCCTGGTCAAGCGCTACTCCGATCTGCACACCAATACTCTGGTGCAAGCGGTGCTGGCCGCCTTCTGTCGCGAGGGGCATTACGCTCGACACCTGAAGAAACTGCACAAGATCTACCGCGAACGCCGCTCGTGCATCCTCGACTCCCTCGAGCGCCACTTTCCGCCCGAGGCGACCTGGACTCGACCCGAGGGCGGCTATGCGCTGTGGGTGACCTTGCCGCCGTCGTTGCCGATTCTCGATCTTCTCGCCGAGGCCCGCGATGAAGGCGTCGTTTTCACCCCCGGCTATTACTTTTTCGACGGGGCGGAGCGGCAGAACGGTCTCCGCCTGTCGATCGCCCGCACCGATCCGAGCGCCATCGAGCGCGGGACCGAAGTATTGGGGCGGCTCATCCGGGCGCGGCTCAAGCGGGACGACGGCGGGCGCGCCAAAGGGCAGCAGGCTGCCGCGCGCGCCCTCCCCCATGTTTAGTTCTTTGTCACGGAGGTAAGAGCGATGAATGCAACCAACGGCCTCCGGCTCAAGACCGGACTCGCCGAGATGCTGAAGGGCGGGGTGATCATGGATGTGACCGACGCCGCCCAGGCCAAGATCGCCGAGGAGGCGGGAGCCTGCGCGGTGATGGCTCTCGAGCGGGTTCCCGCCGACATCCGGCGGGAAGGCGGAGTGGCCCGCATGGCCTCGGTGGCCAAGATCCGCGAGATCATGAACGGAGTGTCGATTCCAGTCATGGCCAAGGTGAGGATCGGACATTTCGTCGAGGCCCAGATCCTCGAGGCGCTCGGAGTCGATTACATCGACGAGAGCGAGGTTCTGACCCCGGCCGACGAGCAGCATCACATCGACAAGCACGCCTTCAAGGTTCCCTTCGTCTGCGGCTGCCGCGACCTGGGCGAGGCGCTCAGGCGCATCGGCGAGGGAGCGGCCATGATCCGCACCAAGGGGGAAGCGGGCTCGGGGAACATCGTCGAGGCGGTGCGGCATCTGCGCGCCGTGCGGCGTGAGATCCGCTCTCTCACCGTGCTCGGCGAGGAAGAGCTGATGGCGGAGGCGAAGCGGCTGGCAACTCCCTTCGAGCTCGTCCGCTGGGTGGCGAGGGAAGGACGGCTGCCGGTCCCCAACTTCGCTGCCGGCGGAGTCTCCACCCCGGCCGACGCCGCCCTCTGCATGCAGCTCGGCGCGGAATCGGTGTTCGTCGGCTCGGGCATCTTCAAGTCCAACGATCCGGCGGCGCGCGCCCGCGCCATCGTTCAGGCCGTGACCCACTTCGACAATCCCCAGATCCTGCTCCAGGTATCCGAGGGCTTGGGAGAGCCGATGCGGGGGCTCGACGTGGCGCAGCTCGACGAGAAGGAGCTGCTCCAGACGCGGGGCTGGTAGTTATCACGGTAAGAAGTGACGGCGAAGAATATGCAGAAGCCGGATACGCCGCTCATCGGAGTGCTGGCCCTCCAGGGAGACTTTGCCGCTCATCTCGCCATGCTCGAGCGTTTGGGAGCTGCCACCTTGCCGGTTCGTGCGCCCGGCGACCTCGAAGCCCTCGACGGACTGGTGATCCCCGGCGGCGAGTCGACGACCATGCTCCGGCTCATGGAACGCAACCAGCTCGACGCCGCGCTCGCCGGCTTCGTCGCCGAGCGCCCGACCTTCGGCACCTGCGCCGGGCTCATCCTCCTCGCCCGCGAGGTGACCGGCCCCGAGCAGCGGAGCTTTGGGGTGCTCGATGCCGCCGTGGAGCGGAACGCCTATGGCCGGCAGATCGACAGCTTCGTCGCCTCGGTCGAGGCTCCGGCTCTCGGCGGAGATGTGGAAGGCGTCTTCATTCGCGCCCCTCGCTTCTTGCGCACCGGAAGCGCGGTGATCGTGCTCGGGCGATTGAACGGAGAGACGGTATTGGTCGAGCAGCATCACTTGCTCGGCGCCACCTTCCATCCCGAGCTCACCGACGATTCACGCATCCACCGCTATTTCCTCGAGCGAGTGGTTCGGCCGCGAGCCCGCCGCCCGGCGGCCGCTTGAGCCGATAGACCCCGATAGAGCCCGCGTGCTAACGTGCCGGCGCGAGCCCGCGCTGGATGCGTTTCGGCGCGAGTCCCCCCTCTGATGACAGACTGGGAGGAATCATGACCACGAAGCTTCTATCCCTCATTTGCACCCTAGCCCTTGCCATCGTCCTTGCGGGTTGTGGCGGCAATCAGAGCGAGCAAACCAAGAGCCAGGAGACGCCCGGGGAGCAGCCGGCCGCCGCCCAGACGTCGGCCGCCTCCGGCGAGACTGCGCCGGCCACCGCCGAGATGGCAGCGCCGGCCGCGGCCGCTTCCGGCGCCATGGCTGAGGGCACCCATGTCGCTGTCGCCGGCACCACGGGTTGCGCCCATTGCACCTTCAAGGTCGGCACCGAGTGCGCCACCGCCGTCAAGATGGCGAGCGGCGATATCATCCTCCTCGACGGCGTGCCGAAGGATTCCGAGCTCTTCACCAATCGCGAAGCGTCACGCAACATCCAGCTCACCGGCACCGTGGTCGCCTCACATGACGGCCTCAGGCATGTGAAGATGGAGTCGTTCAAGCTCGATTGAGCCCGGCCGGGTCATGTCCTCGGTCACAAGCCTCATCGCCGCAGCCCTCGACAGGCTCGGCATGCAACAGATCAAGGAGCGTGGCTGGTCACCGCGCTCCAATCATGTGAAGAGAGCGCTCGAGGCGCTGGGTCGGGATGATCTGGACCAGGCGATCGAGGACCTGGAACGAGCAACGCGCGAGGAGCCGGGCGAGGAAACCGAGGTGGCCCGCGAGGTGATTCTCATTCGCCTCGATGTCGACGAGGAACGCATCAACGCCCGCGAGGCGGAAGCCAAGCGGTTTCGGGATGCCGCCGAGGGCGAGATCACCGTCCTCGATCTGCGCCTGCGGAGAGTTCGCTTCAACTACCGTGCCCGACAGGTCTGGGTGGCGCTGGCGGCGGCGGCTGCGGTCGTCGTTTCGAGCGTGATCTCGGTGACACGCTTCGGCCTCGATCCCCGGATCGCCGGGGTGGGGCTCCTCGTCTTCGCCGCCGGAGCCGCACTCCTTATCATCGTCGACCGGCGGCGGCAGCGGGCGGAGCACGAGGTTTCACGCGCTCAGACCGGCGCCGAAGTCGCGGAGGAAATCCAGATTCTCCGCCACCAGGTCCGCTCGCGAGAGAGCGAGATCGACGCCGCCCGCGCCGACCGCGAGCGCCTCCGCGCTCGCCGCGCCCGCGTGACGGGAGGGCCGCCGGCACAGCCAACGAGCCCGACACCGCCGACACCTCCGACGAGCCCGGCTCAGTGAGAGGGCGTTGAGCCTCGAATTCCTGCGCTCAGACGCCGATTTTCGCGCGATGACCGCCGCTGACGCCCCCGCAGTCGGTCAAATCATCTACAACGCCATCGCCCGCGTCTTCCGTGACCACGGTCAGCCCGAACCGATCGCCGATTCCAACGAAGGCGAACGAATCGCTCGCCTCTATCTCGACATCGATCCAGAAGACGGTCTGATCGTCGTGCGTGAAGGGCGCGTGGTCGCGGCGGGGTTCGTGCACATCCGAGATGAAGTGGCATCGCTCGGGCCGGTGGTAGTGGATCCGGACGCGCAGGGCCAGGGGCTCGGAAAGCTTCTCTTCGATCGACTCTCCGAGCGCGCATCGCGTTGCGTCTCCATCCGAATTCAGGTGGACGCTTTCAACACCCGAGCCTTCGGCATCGCCCTCAAGCGCGGTTACATCCCGCGATCGATGGGCGTCCGGCTCGTGGCCCTCGGACGACTCGGCGGGCCCGGGATGCTGCAGGCGATCGCTCCCGCTCCAGTACGCGATCTGAAAGTGGAATACCTCGAAGCAGTCGCCGAATATGACCGGTCGGCTTTCGGCGGCTCGCGCGAGCGCGACTTTCGCGCATTGATCGCCGCCGGAGGTCTCGGTCTCATGGTCGAGGAAGGCAGCGCCATCCGCGGCTTCCTCTTCGGCCGGGCCGAAGGCAACCTCGCCATCCTCGGGCCCGGGGGCGCCGACTCCCCCGATCTCCTCGGCAAGCTCCTGGCGCGGGTCGGCGAACGGCTGACTCCTCAGGCGAACATCTTTCTCGCCCATCTCCATACCACGCCCGCGGAGATCGTCCGTGAGGCGCTCACCATGGGATTCCGCGCCTCGAGCCTCTCTATCTCGATGGTGCGCGGCGCCTTCGAGCCCGCAACCCGGGCGTCGGCGATCACCCTGCCGCCCGACGTCGTGTAGCCCGGTCAAGCAAAGGGCGCTAGACTCAAGGATGCGGTTTGCCCGCTGCACCCCCCGGGAGCTTCCGCTCTCCATTCTCCGGCACGGACAAGCAACCGGCATAGGAGCAACGCTTTACGAAATAATCGACAAGGAGGGCCGTATGGAATTCGAGCCCACGAACGGCTGGTCCCCCACCTCCGCTTTCTCCCTCTGCGCCGCTAAATTCACCTCTTTCCGCTCGCGAGCCATCGCTGCCGCCGCGCTGATCACGCTACTGCCCGGCCTGGCCTTCGGGCGGGGACCGCTCGTCCGACCCATCCTCGAGTAAGTCGACCGACAATCATCTCCCGTCACCGCCCGCCCGCCCAGTGGTCTGGTTGAGCGGGGAGGATTAGATTTGAGAACGTGGCTTGCCTGGTTCAGTAAGCCTGGGAGTCCC
>JBIOUT010000188.1:0-4882 GCA_044867365.1 Candidatus Eiseniibacteriota bacterium
GCGGCGGGAGCGGGGAGAGGGGTGTTGGCGCGTGTCGGGCTCTCAGCTCTTGAACAATCCGATCCCCGGCGTCGGCTCCTTTGCCATGTTCAATGACCCTGCGGGCCACTTGATCGGATTGTTCAAGAGCTGAGAGCCCGACACGCGCCAACACCCCTCTCCCCGCTCCCGCCGCGTCATGCTCCCTTTCCCCGGGCGCCATGCTCCGTCTTCGGGCGTCAGGCTCCGTCACCCCAGGCGAGCCAGAGGAGCTCGACCGGAGCCCCGTCCTGGCTGCGGATGGCGTGCATGACGCCCGGGGGGACATAGATCGCTTGCCCGGCCGGAACCTCGATCCAGCGCTGCCCGAAGCGCATTCGCGCCCGACCCTGGACCACGACATAGGCCTGAGGATAAGGGCTCGCGTCACCTTCCCCGTTCAGCGATTCGCTGCGATTCACCGAGTACCAGGCGCTACGGAAACCCGGATGGTAAAAGAGGCCGACGATCTGCGCCCCGGAGAGGAGCCGCGCATGCTCCCGGCCGAGAGGAATGATCTCTGGATCGGATCGATTCCAGAAGTGAGCGATGAAATGAAAGACGGGGCCGAGGCTCGTGCGCGGCGCGTCTTCTCCGACTGAAGAGCCGGGGAGTATCTCGAGCGGCGAAGATTCTTCCCCAACCGACTTCCCCGCCGCCGTCATGCCCGAGATCTCGCCTCGATGGAGGCGGCCCAGCGTCTCGGCATCGAGCTCGCAGGTGAAGCCGGGCTGCTGCGCCCGCCCGGAGCGCAGCTCGACGTCTCCTCCTGGGCCGGCGACGATGAACCAGTCGCCGCCGGGATCTCCGGTGATCGTGATCTGGACGATCGGAGGCTTGTCGATCGGCGCCCACGAGAAGCGCGAGGCGAGATCGGCGAGCTCGCCCTGGAGATCGGCGTCGGTCGCCGCCCGGGCGACCCCCGGAAGAGCGCCGGCGAAGAGGATCAGAATCAGGTAGTGGCCACAGGATGGACGACGGGACCGGCGGGGGGCCAGAGCGTCGCGAAACATGAGCGGACTCCTTCGATCGGATCGGAATTATTCGCGCGATCGGGTGGCGAATCATTCGCGCGATCGGGTCGCGAATTAATCGCGGTCCTCGCGCGGGGGAGGCGGCTCTTCCGCCGACTCTCCCTCTCCCCATTCCCGCAGGCCCTCGGCGAGCTCGGCCAGTCGCTCATCCACCAGATAGTTGACCGTCCCCACCGGATAGCGACCATCCGACTGGCGCTCGCCCGCTTTGACCCCGGTCAGGATCTCGATTCCCTCATCCACCGTGCGCAGGGGATAGATGTGGAACCGTCCTGCCGCCACCGCTTCGACGACGTCCTTGCGCAGCATGAGGTCGATCTCATTCAGCGCCGGAATGAGAACCCCTTCGTCTCCGCGCAGACCCCGCCCCCGGCAGACATCGAAGAAGCCCTCGATCTTCTCGTTGACTCCCCCGATCGGCTGAATCTCGCCACGCTGGTTGACCGAGCCGGTGACCGTCAGGTTCTGCCGGATGGGCACTCGCGAGAGGCTGGAGATGAGGGCATAGATCTCACTCGACGAGGCCGAGTCGCCGTCGATCGCGGTATACGACTGCTCGAAGCAGATCGAGGCGCTCATCGACAGGGGCTTGTCCTGGGCATAGCGACTTCTCAAGTAGCCCTCGAGAATGAGCACACCTTTGTTATGAGTCTTCCCGGAGAGATCAGCCTCGCGCTCGATGTTGATGATCCCGGCCCGTCCCATGCCGGTCTGGGCGGTGATGCGGGTCGGCTGGCCGAAGGCATGGTCGCCGACGTCGAAGATCGAGAGCCCGTTCACCATCCCCACCTCTTCCCCGTGGGTGACGAGCAAGACGGTGCCGTCCAGGTACATCTCCCGCGACTTGTCCTCGACCAGGTCCACCCGCCTCCTTCTCGCGTCGATGGCGCGATCCACATGCTCCGCCGTCACCACCGGCGACGGGTTGCGGGCGGCCCAGTAGGAGGATTCACGGATGAGATCGGCCACGTCGCTGAAGCGAGTGCTGATCTTGTCGCTCCGCCCGGTGAGCCGGACCGCCTCCTCCACCAGCGCCGCCACCCCGCTCGAATCGAAGGGTTTGAGCCGCTCCTCCTGGCAGATCTTACGGATGAAGCGCGCGTACTTGTCGAGGATGTTGCCGTCACGCGGAATCACCGAATCGAATTCGGCCTTCACCTTGAAGATCTTGGCGAACTCCTCCTCGTAGTTGTAGAGCATGTGATAGAGCATGCTGTCGCCGATCACCACGACCTTGAGATCCAGCTTGATCGGCTCGGGCTTGAGTGAAGAAGCGGAAAAGAAATGGAAGGGATCGTAGGTCTGGATGGTGAGGCTCGCGTTCTTGAGCGTGCGCTTGAGAGCCGGCCACACCGGCGGCTCCTGCAGCGCGTCGATCAAATTGAAGACGAGATAACCGCCGTCGGCCTGGAGCACCGAGCCGCCACGGATCATCATGAAATCGGACCCGCCCCCGGGGCCGTCCCCTTCCGGCAAGCGATCGATCGAGCCGAACAGATTCTTGAAGGTCGGGGCGGTCTCGATGATGATCGGCGCCTTGCGGGTGCCGGCGTTGTCGACCAGCACATTGACCTTGTAGACGCGCAAGGGATCATGGCCCGCTTCTCTCGACTCCTCGCCGCCGGCGAATAGATCGAGATGGTCGAGGATATGTTTGCTGACCTCGTCCAGATAGGCGTCGAGCTTCGGGTGTCCGTAGCGCTCCTTGATCTCCTGCACCAACCCCTCGATCACTTCGAGCGCAAACTCCTGCTGCAGCTTCTCCACCTTCCGCTTGGCTTCACGCGCCAGATCACGGCTGCGCTTGAGCACCTCGTGGAAGCGAAGAAGGAGGGCTTTGGCCTTCTCGCGGATGGCCTCGAGCTGCTCGCCCTTGATCTCGGGGGCTTTGGCCTCAAGCTCTTCCATCCGCACCGGCTGGTCGTGATAGATGTAGGCCAGCTCCTGGGTGACCACCTGGTCGCCGTCCAGCTTGACGAGAGCGAACTTGTCGGCAGCGAGCGCCGACTCGAACTCTTTGACCAGTCGCTGCTCACGCTGGGCGTAGCGCTCGACCGTCTCCCGGTGGCGAGTCTTGAATGCGGAAGACTCGAATAGGCGCGGCAGGTCGCGCTCGAGAGTGGCCACGAGCTCGTCCATGTCCCGCTGCAGCTCGGTGCCACGGCCCGCTGGAAGAGAGAAATAGATCGGGCGATCGGGGAAACGGAAGTTGTTGACGTAGCATTTGTCGCCCGGAACCGTCGTGCTCAGATCCAGCTCTTCGAGAATCTGCTTGACGGTGGTTGTCTTGCCCGTGCCGGTAAGGCCGGCGACAAAGATGTTATAGCCCGGGCTCTTGATCCCGAGCCCCTGGCGGATGGCGTCCACCGCCCGCTGCTGGCCTATGATCTCGTCATTGGCCGGGACATCGTCGGTGGTCTTGAACTTGAAGTGCTCGACTGGACATCGCCAGCGGAGGCGGTCAGCCGGCAGTTTCTCGTGCACCGGGGCAGGCACGAGCTCAAAGCGTTCTTCCATGTTATCGGGTGACCTCGGGGCAGGGGGTCATTGAGAGAGCGATCAGACTATCACGCCTGCCTGGGACTGTCATCGCGCGCCCGCGCCCGGCCACTCATGATCCACGACCAAGTGGCTCCGATCGCATTCGCTCCCGACTGCCGCCGCTGCCCCGAGCTGGCGAGAAACCGGAATCAGGTTGTCCCGGGTTACGGAGAACGCCCTGCACGGCTGGCCTGGATTGGTGAAGCACCGGGTTGTCATGGCGGAGATCGGACCGGCGTCCCTTTCACTCGGGATCGGAGCGGCCGGCGGTTGATGGCCCTTCTCATCCGGCTCGGGTTATCGGCGGAGATCGATCCCCGATGCGAGAGACCCCGACTCCGTTGCTTCGTCACCAACTTGCTGCGCTGCAACCCACCCGAGAATCGCCAACCGACCCTACGCGAGATCGCGAGATGTCAGCCTTTCCTCCTCGCCGAGCTCGCCGCCGTCGAGCCCGCGGTCATCGTCACTCTCGGCTTACCCGCCACTCGCTTCGCCTTCGCCCGCTTCCTCGGCCGCCGCGCCGAGCGCATCGGGCCGCTGCATGCCTGCCCGATCGAGGTCCCGACCCGTCCTTGCGGCTGGCCCGAGATCCTGATCCCCTCCCGCCATCCTGCACGAGCCTCGAACCGCGATTGGCGGCGGCTCGCGCGCACCGTGGACACAATCTTGTGTCTCCCGCTGCGAGACCAATGCTAGGATGCCGTCGCTTCCCCTGTTGTTGCGACCAAGCTGTTTTTCAAGGACGCCGGTCACCCTTTCGAGGAGCAAGCGTTGCCCGAGGAACCCCAATCGAGCGGCGTGCGGCCTGGGCGCAAGGCGAATAAGGGTTCCGCCCGGTCGCCGGCGAAGCCGGCCGCCGGCAAGCGACGGGTGAGGTCGACGACGACCGCGCGCCGGACAGCCACCGGCACTCGCCGGAGCAAACGGCGCCCCCTCGCGACACCTACTCTCGCCTGGGCCAAATGGATCGAAGCCCTGGGCGAGGCAGCGGTCGCCCCGGAACCCGCCGAAGAGATCGAGGTCGAAGCTCGACTCCGCACCGCCACCGAGGCCGCGCGCAAGGCCCGGGCGGGGCGGGAGAAACGCCAGGGACCGCCGGCCGGACGGCCGAGCACGGAGCCCGCGACGCCTCTCGAGGCTGCGGCAAGGTTCGAGGATGCGAGTCTTTCCGAGGGCACGAGCTCTCGCGAGGATGCGAGCCCTTCTGAGCTTCTAAGCCCTCCCCAACCGACGCTCTCTGTGCAGCCGATCGCGGATGCCGATCTCGGACCTCCCCAGCTCGCCGA
>JBIOUT010000189.1:0-3442 GCA_044867365.1 Candidatus Eiseniibacteriota bacterium
GTATCGCGGACCTCGATCTCGATGAAACGCCGCCCGCTTCCTGCGTGCACATCGCCGTCCCCCGCCCGCCGCCCGGGGCGGCCGATGACCGGGCCGAGTCGCTCGACCGCGCGCAACGTCACTCCCAATCGACCACCTTCGGGCATCGCCTGCACGGCGTTGAGCACCACATTGAGGAGCACTTGCTCGGTCTGGTCGGGATCGACGAAGGCGTCCGGCAAATCGTCCGCCGCTTTCACACTCACCTCGATCCCCGCCTTGTCGATCTGACCGCGGGCGAGGTCGAGGGCGCGCTCGACCGACCGGCGAAGATCGTGCGCGACGAGCCTGGGCTCGGGTGGGCGCGCGAAGCGCAAGAGGTCCTCGATGATCTTGTCGAGCCGGGTCACCTCGTCGAGGATGAAGTTGACGAAGCGGACCCGGGGATCTTCGGGCTGCAAGCGGCGGCGCAGCACCTGGGCGTTGGTGCCGATGCCGGAGAGCGGGTTGCGGATCTCGTGGGCGACTCCCGCCGACAATCGCCCAAGAGCTGCGAGGCGCCGGGTCGAGTCTTCCTCGCTCACCTGCGCGGCGGCATGCGCTTCAGCCGCGGTTTGAGCGGCCAGGAGAAGAAGCGCCCCCCCTGCCCCCGACGGTACGAGGGTGACATGGAGCCCCGGCTCGCCTTCACCGAACGCGGCCAGGTCGAGGGTCGCCCCCGCTCCACTTCGACTCGCGGCGAGGGCTCGCTCGAGATCGGGTTGCGCTCCCAGAATCTCGCTCAACCGCACCTCGCCGCCCGGCAGCGCCAGGAGAGACTCGGCGGCGCGATTCCACAGCTCGATTCGCCCCGTCGCATCCACTCCGATGACCGCAATCGGCAGGCGATCGGCGAGCAGCTCCGCCCAGGTGCGAAAGAGAATCGCTTCCTCGTCGCTCGGGATCGCGGCACCGGGGCTGCGCACCGCTTCCGAGTCGTCGAGCGCCGAGGAGCCGCGGACTCGCGGGGAGTCAGGCACCAGGAGATGCTCGATGTTGCGCAAGCTGCCTGCGGGCCGTGTTGGCATGCGCTCACCCTCGGGCCGCGAGTCGTCGCTTGTTGTCCCTACCCCTCTTGAAGCGGTCGGGAATCTACCACCGGCTCGCGGCCGGCGCTAGCCCAGACTGAGGACGAAGACGCCGAGGGCGACGCAGTAGGCGCCGAACCACTCGAAACGCCCGCGACGGACGAGCCCGAGGAGGAGCCGGATCGCCGCCATGCTGGCCACGAAGGCGGTGACGATGCCGATCGTTACTCCCCCGACATCGACCGACCCGAACCCACGCGCATGGGCGATCTCGAACACGTTGGCGCCGAGGATGGCGGGGATCGCCATGAGGAAGGAGAAGCGCGCCACTTGCCGGCGATCGCCGCCGAGGGCGAAGCCGGTGGACAAGGTGAGTGCGGAGCGCGAGAGCCCGGGAAGGAGCGCAAACACCTGCGCGAACCCCATCGCCAGAGCGCTGCGCGCATTGGGGGCCGCACGTCCTTCGGGGAAGAGACGGGTGGCGAGGAGGATGAGTCCGGTGAGGATCAACATCTCTCCCGCCAGACCCGTGGATTCGAAGGCGCGGGTGAAGAGCGAATGTAGGAGGAGCCCGATGACCACGACCGGCAAAGTGGCCAGGATGAGCAGGGTCATGACGGTGGGGCCCTGGGCTTCATCAACCCCTCGCATTCGCTCCACCACCTGGATGAATAGCGCCACGATCTCGCGCCGGAAGGTCCACAGGATGGCCGCCAGGCTCCCCAGATGGAGAAGGACGACCAGGCTGAGCTCGTCCCCCGGGGTCTTGAGCCAATGCGAGAGCACCACCAGATGCCCATCGCTCGAGATGGGGAGGAACTCGGTGATCCCCTGCACCAGACCCAAAATGAGATAAGGAACGAATTGAGTCAGGCTGAGCATGATCAGGATGGATGCGCCGACAGGGCGCCGATGAGCTCGATCGCGATCTCCCGGGCCGCACTCACCGGATCGGCGGCCTCTTCCATCCGCTTGAGGAGCGCGCTGCCGACGACGATCCCATCGGCGATCTCGAGCGTCCGCCGCGCTTCTTCGGCGCTCCCGATTCCAAAACCGACGAGGACCGGGAGCCCGGTGGCGGCGCGAGCCGAGCGCACGAGCTCGGGCAACCGGGCCGAAGCCCCGGGCCCCTCCCCGGTGACTCCGAGTCGAGTCACGGCATAAACGAATCCCCTGGCGCGACGGCCGATGGCCTCGAGGCGGGGAGCCGGGGTGGTGGGGGTGACGAGAAGGATCGGATCGAGGCCGGCCGCCTCGATGTCGTCCCAGGCTTCGTGATTCTGATCCGGCGGGAGGTCGGTGACGAGAATCCCATCTCCGCCCGCCCCGCGCACCGCGGCCGCGAAGGTCTCCCCGCCTTGACCTCGAAATTGCATGAGCGGATTGACGTAAGTCATGACGACAACTGGCAGTGATGTTTCACTTCGGATATCGGCGATCATCCTCAGTGCTTGCCCTGGGGTGGTTCCGCGGCGAAGCGCTGCTTCCGAGGTGTGCTGGATGACCGGCCCGTCCGCCACAGGGTCCGAGAAAGGGATGCCGATTTCGATGACGTCGGCCCCGACTTGGGCGAGCGCCACCGCCACGCGCACGGTCGTCGCTGGGTCGGGAAAACCCGCGGTGAGAAAAGGAACGAAGGCTCTTCTCCCCGAGCTCCGCCGGCTCTCGATCGCCTGCTGGATGCGGCTCATCGCCCGCGCAGGCGACCTCAGTCGAGTCGCTGCCCTGATCCCTCGCCGCGTGCCCTGAGCTCGCTCGAGCGGCGGAAGGCAAGCGCTCCCTCCCCCGCCCTTCCGGCGCGGTCATAGGCGATGCCGAGGTAATAGAGCACCCTCGGATTGTCCGGCAAGAGCTGGGCCGCGGTCTCCAGGGTGCGAATCGCCTCCTCGAAACGATCGGCCCGGCAATAAGCGACGCCCAGATGGTAGAGGGTGGCCGCGTGGCGCGGCGCCTTGGCATGGCAGCGCTCGAGGGCGGCGATCGCTTCCGGGCCGCGACCGCGCTTGGAGAGGACAAGACCGCGATAGAAGAGCACCTCGAAACATTCGGACTCGATCTGGATGGCCCGATCGAAGGCGGCGAGCGCCTCTTCGAGCTGCCCTGCCCGGTAATGGAGGAGGCCGATGTTGTAGTGGGCCTCGAGCAATCCGTGATCGAGCTCGAGCACCCGGCGCAGGTAGTCGAGCGCATCCGAGTTGCGCCCCGCCTCGCCGAGAATGGCGGCGAGATTGAGATAGGTCTCGGGGCGGGTGCCATCCAGCCGTGCCGCGGCGCGCAGCTCGCGAAGCGCCTGGTCGCGGTCCCCGCGGCGGTCGTAGACGAGCCCGAGATTGATGCGCGACGCCACATGGTCGGCGTCGCGCTTGAGGGTGAAGAGAAAGAGCTGCTCGGCCTCG
>JBIOUT010000190.1:0-5846 GCA_044867365.1 Candidatus Eiseniibacteriota bacterium
TGGATCCGCGAATTGCGGACGAAGATGGTTACCGGCGATCCGGTGGGTCCCATGTAGTCAAATACACTGTTGAACCAGATGTACCGGCCGGCCGGGATTGCGGTGCCGTTGAAGTTCGAAGAAATGAGGCTGCTGATCTGCGCCTGAGAAGAGGAAACGAACCCGGCAAGAAAAAGGGTCGCGAGGACCGCGCCGAGTAGCCCATTCCGCATGATGCCTCCCTGGAAGTTGTCCACAATTGTCGACGGATACTACTCGGGCCATCCATCCCGTAGATTGAAATTATGGCAGATTTCTATCCTGGAGGCAAGCGGTCTTGGTCTGCGCCGGTATCGGCCTCTCGATCGTCGTCGTTCTGACGCCTGACATGGTCCTGAGACTTCGGCACATGGTGACGCATCTCGCTCGACCCGCCGGCCTCACCTTCTCGTGATACAGTGTCGGAGTGAGGGAAGCTCTTCGGATCGATCCCGACATCCGCCGCGCCCGCACCCTGCCTTCCTGGGTCTACACCGATCCCGAAGTGTTCTGCGTCCAGCGTGAACGCGTCTTCGTTCCGAGCTGGCAGCTTGCCGCGCACTCGGGGGCGCTGACCGCCCCGGGGCATCTCCATCCGTTCACTCTTCTCGAAGGATGTCTCGACGAGCCCCTCGTCTTCACCCGCGACGAAAGGGATCAGCTCCACTGTCTCTCGAATGTTTGCACTCATCGCGGCAACCTGGTCTGTGAGGCGGCGGGGAAAGCGCAGGTGCTGCGCTGTCGCTATCACGGGCGGCGCTTCGATCTCGCCGGAGGCTTTCTCTCGATGCCCGAGTTCGAGGGTGTCGAGGGGTTCCCCTCTCCCGCCGACGACCTGCCCAGGGTCGAGCTCGGCGTCTGGAACGACTTCCTCTTCGTCTCCTTGCGGCCGGCCCTGGCTCTGGATGAGCTCCTGGCCCCGGTCACCGCGAGGTGCGAATGGATGCCGTTCGATAAGGCGGTTCTCGACCCGAGTCGATCACGCGACTACTCGGTGCGCGCCCATTGGGCGCTCTATTGCGAGAACTATCTCGAAGGCTTCCACATTCCCTATGTGCACCACGATCTAGCCGCGGCTATCGACTACGGAAGCTACCGGACCGAGCTTTTCACCTGGTCGAACGTCCAAATCGGAGCGGCGCGGAGCGGCGAGGATTGCTTCACCCTCCCACGGTCTTCGCCTGATCACGGGCAAAAGGTCGCGGCCTATTACTTCTGGCTCTTCCCCAACACCATGTTCAACATTTACCCGTGGGGCGTCTCGGTCAACATCGTCAAACCGCTCGAGATCGAGCGCACCCGGGTGACCTTCCTCGCTTACGTGTGGGATCCGGAGCGACTCGATCGCGGCGCCGGTGCGGCGCTCGATCCGGTGGAGCGCGAGGACGAGGCGGTGGTGGAAGCGGTCCAGCGCGGCATTCGCTCGCGTCTTTATACACGCGGCCGTTACTCCCCCGAGCGCGAGCTGGGAGTCCACCAATTCCATCGCCTGCTCGCCGAGTGCCTCGAACCGGCGTGAGCGACGGGCGCGAGGGCGAGGAGCCAGTGAGCCAAGGCGGCCAAGGCGAGCTCAGACGCGACCTCGGTGCCTGGGATGCGGTTCTCCTCACCATCGGCGCCGTCGTCGGCACCGGCATCTTCCTGACGACGAGCGACATCTCGCGCGCGCTCCCGCACGCCGGACTCTTGCTCCTGGTCTGGGTTACCGGGGGCCTCCTCACTCTCGCCGGCGCCCTCACCTATGCCGAGCTCAGCGGCCTCTATCCGCGCGCCGGCGGGCTCTACACCATTCTGAGAGAGGCCTACGGTCCTCTATTGGGCTCCCTCTACGGCTGGGCCTGCTTCCTCGTCGTCTTCTCGGGCGGCATCGCCGCCATCGCCGTCGGCTTCGGCGAATATCTCGGATCGTTCATCCCCGGATTCGCCGGCGATCGAGAGCTGGCTTCGCTGCCGCTCGCCAGCGGCCGCTGGAGCATGAGCATCTCCGGCGCCCAATGCGCAGGCGCGATCGCCATCCTGGGGCTCACGATGATCAATCACTGGGGGCTCCGCGCCGGAGCCGCGGTGCAGAACCTGTTGACCGTGCTCAAGGTGGGAGCGGCGACGGCCTTCGCCGGGCTCGCATTCCTGGCCCCGGCGCGGGCGGCGCCCGATCTCCTGACGCCATTACATGAAGGCGCGACCGCCGGGACGTTCGGAGTGATCGGGGCCTTCGGCGTGGGAATGATCGCGGCGATCTGGACCTATGACGGCTGGTATGCCCTCACTTTGTCGGCCGGAGAAATGAAACGGCCCGAGCGCGACCTGGCACGCGGATTGGTGATCGGGACCGTCGCCGTCACTGTCCTCTACACCGTCCTCAATGCCGCCTATCTGCGCGCTCTTCCCCTCGACGCTCTGGCGGCAACACCGCGAGTGGCCGAGACCGCCGCATCGGCGTTGTTCGGGGATTGGGGTGGACGGCTGATGGCCGCCGCCGTGCTTGTCTCGAGCTTCGGCTGTCTGGCGGCGACCATTCTCTATTGCGCCCGGCTCTATCTGCCGATGGCCGAGGAGGGGATGTTCCCGCGCCCTCTTGCCCGGGTGAGCGCCCGTCACCGCACTCCAGCGGCGAGCCTGTGGGCGCAAGGAGTGTGGTCGATCGTTCTCGCTCTCTCCGGGACTTATACGGCGCTTTACACCTACGTCGTTTTCGTCGGCGTTCTCTTCCATGTGGCGATCGGCTCGGCGCTCTTCGTGCTCCGCCGCCGCCACCCGGCCTCTCCCCGCCCCTATCGGGTCTGGGGTTATCCGTGGGTGCCGGGGATGTTCGTCCTCGTCATGCTGCTCGTCGCCGCCAACACGCTGGTCGAAAAGCCGAGAGAATCGCTGATCGGCCTCGGCTTGCTCGTGCTTGCTCTACTCGGCTTCTTGGGACGGCGCGTGCTCGCCCTGCGCGCCGGTCACGACGTGGCTTCGAGCTAGCGGTGAGTCCCCGGGATTGACGAGGCGGATTGCCGGGGCATGGTGTATCCCACCGCCGCCGCCATGGTCGCCACCGGAGCCTGGAGTCCGGTCCACAGGGTGAAGCTCAAGGCGCCCTGATGGACGAGCATGCCGAGACCGCTCGCCGCCTCGAGGCCGCGGGTGCGCGCGGCGGCGGCGATCGGCGTCTCCTCGGGAACGTAGGCGAGGTCCAGGACGCGCGCACCTGGATGGAGAGTGTCGAGATCGAGGCTGAGCTCCGCCGAGGGCGGAGCCGCGATGACCAGGAGATCGGCGGTCGCGAGCTCGCGCTTGAATCCGGGATCGCCGAGCGCCATGCCGTGGAGCCTGCTCTTGCCGTGAAGCTTACTCGCCTGATGCGTCTCGAGGCGCGTCATTCCCACGGCGAGACGGTTCACGTCGCGATTGGCCAGCAAAACCGCTGCGCCCGAGCCGAGGAGCGCATAGCTCACGCTCACGCCCGCGCCGCCGGCGCCGACGACGACCGCTCGCATTCCGGCGCCCACTGTCCAACCCTGATCGGCGCAGGCGCGCAGGAAGCCCTCGCCGTCGGTCGAATGACCGACGGCGCCGTTCTCGTCGAAGACGATGGTGTTGACGAACCCGATCTCCGAGGCGACGCCGACACAACGGTCCATCTCGAGGGCGGCCGCCGCCTTGTGGGGAGTGGTCACGTTGAGCCCGCGGACGCCGAGGGCGCGCGCACCGGCGATCGCCTTGCCGACATTTTCCGCCTCGACGTCGAACGCCGTGTAATGCCAGGTCAGCCCCAGGGCGGCGAAGCCGGCGTTGTGCATCGCCGGCGACAGGCTGTGGGCGATCGGATGGCCGATGACCCCGACGAGCGCCGCATCGCCGGCAGGAACCTTCGGCATGATTATCGACTCACCGCGGCCACCGCCGGACGCCGCGCGCGCACGAAGAGCCCGGCGAGGGCGATCGCCACCATCGCCAGAGCGATGACCTGGCTCAAGCTCAGCCGCATCCCGAGAACGAGGACCGATTCCCCGGCAGGATCATAGTGCCGGAAGAAATCGATGATGAAACGGGACCCCGACTCGAGAAAAAGAAAAAGGAAGAAGAGCTGCCCCGGACGCGACTCCCATCGGCGGCGGAGGGACCAGACGATGGCGAACGAGCCGAAGCCGGCGAGCGACAGATAGATCTGAGTGGGGTGGAGCGGCGTCCCCGGATAGGTGGCTCCGGCGAAGGAGTGCTCAGGGAAGGTCATCGCCCACGGCAGATCGCAGGGCTTCCCATAGCAACAGCCGTTGAGAAAACAGCCGATGCGGGTGATCCCCGAGCCGAGAGCGACCGCGGGAGTGAAGGCATCGAAAACCTCGGCGACCGGCAGGCCGTGGACCCGGAGATAGATGAGGGCGCCGGCGAGGGCGGCGACCAAGCCCCCATACATGGTGAGCCCACCCTCCCAGAGCTTGAAGGCATCGAGCCATCGGCCGCCATAGGATTCGGAATGGCTCGCCACATAGAGGAGCCGCGAGCCGGCGATGGCGAGCCCGAGGATCCACAAGCAAAGAGCGGAAAGCCGCCCTTCCGGGAGGCCGCGACGCGCCGCCTCGGAAAGCGCGAGCTGGGTGCCGACGACGAACGCCAGGGCAAGGGCGACCCCGTAGCTGTGAATCTCGAGGGGGCCGATTTTCAGCAGAGTGGGAAACAAGCTCAGTATTCCTGGCGGCGGCGTCCGACTCCGACCACCAATCCGAGCCCGGTCATGTTGACGAGGAGCGCGGTGCCGCCATAGCTCAGCAAGGGTAACGGCAACCCGGTCACCGGCGCAAAGCCCACCGTCATCCCAATGTTCACCACCGCATTGAAGAAGAGATGGGCGCCGAAGCCGAAGGCGAGGAGAGCGGCGAACCGGCTCCGCGCGCGCTGGGCGATCTCGATGACGCTGACGAACATGAGCAAATAGAGGCCGAGCACGATCATGCAGCCCAGCAGTCCGAACTCCTCGCCGGCGACCGAGAAGACGAAATCGGTGTGCTTCTCGGGAAGGAACTGGAAGTTCTTCTGGGTGCCCTGGAGATAACCCTGACCCCAGAAGCCGCCCGAGCCGATGGCGATCTCGGACTGGATGATCTGATAGCCCGAGCCGTGACGATCCTCGCTAGGATTCAAGAACGCCGTGATTCGTTCGCGCTGATAGCCCTTGAGGCTGCCCCAGATCTGCGGGGTGGCCACCCCCACCGCCAGATTGAGAGCGACAAGCAGCACCACCGGCGCCCACTGCAATCGATAACGGGTGAACACCTGATAGAGAAGGAGAACCAGAGCGAGCGAAAAGAGCCCCCAGGCGGTGGCCGAGAAGCCCGCCACCAGGCTGATCACGGGTGAGCTCAGGAGAGCCAGGTAGCTGAGTGGCAGACCTGCCCAGAAAAGCATGGCAAGAAGGATGAACGGGAACGAAAGGGCGCTTCCTAGATCCGGCTGGCGAAGGATGAGGAGCATCGGAACCACCGCCAGGATCCCGGGGATGACCAGGCTCCGCACCTGCATCAGGTCTCGCCGTCGTGACGAGAGATACTGCGCGAGCGCGACCACGGTTCCGAATCGAGCCAGCTCCGAGGGTTGAAATCGCAGTCCCCCCAGCTCGAGCCAGCGCTGAGCACCGAGACTCGCCGAGCCGATCGCCAGTACGAGGGCGAGGAGCAAGACGCCGATCGCCCAGGCGACGTACGCGCGAAAGCCTTCGAACAAAGTGAAGGGAAGCGCGGTCGCACCGAAGAAGGCCAACGCCCCCAGACAAAACCAGAAGAGCTGGCGCAGGTGATGATTGGAGATCACCGAGAAGCGGGAGCCGGTGGCCGCCGAGAAGACCAGGA
>JBIOUT010000191.1:0-3173 GCA_044867365.1 Candidatus Eiseniibacteriota bacterium
CACGATCCTGCACGACCGCTATCCCGATGCCGCCTGGGCCCAGTTTCTCCACCGCTGGGAGAACCAGGTCTTCATGCTCTTCCTCATCCTCTTGCTCCTCGGGGTGGCGGCTGCCGCGACCCGCCAGCTCCAGCACCTGCCGGGGCCCTTCCAGAACGGGGTCGAATTCGTAGTCGAGACCCTCAGTGATTTCGTCGAGTCCATCCTCGGTCACCACGGCCGCCGGCTCGTGCCCTTCCTCGGCACGCTCTTCGTTTTCATCCTCACCATGAACTACGCCGGACTGGTGCCCTTTCTCAAATCGCCGACCGCGAGTCTAAATACCACTCTGGCCATGGCGATCTGTGTCTTCTTGTATGTGCAGTGGACGGGGATCCGCTCCCTGGGGATCTTGGGCTACATCGATCATCTGGCCGGATCGCCCCGCGATGTGATGGGATTCGCTCTCATGCCGCTCATGCTCCCGCTCCACATCGTCGGCGAGCTGATCAAGCCGCTCAGCCTGTCGCTCCGGCTTTTCGGCAACGTGACCGGCGAAGACGTCTTGCTGGCGGTCTTCGTCGGGCTGGGTGTGAGCCTGCTCGGGGCCTTCTGGCACGGGATTCCAGTCGGCTTTCCGCTGCAGGCGCTGGTCTATCCGCTGCTTCTCATCTTCGGTTCGATTCAGGCCTTGGTGTTCACCCTGTTGAGCACCATCTACTTCTACATGATGCTTCCTCACGAGGAGCATCACTAGCGGACGGCGCCGGCCGATCGGCGCCGCCCACAGACCTGAAAGGGGGTCTCACGTTCATGGATCACAATGCCGCTCTTGGACTCGCTCTACCGCTCGGCCTCGGAGTCGCCGCCTTCGGTTCCGCCCTCGGGCTCGGACGCGCCATCGGCAGCGCCATGGAAGCGATGGGTCGCCAGCCGGAAGCGGCGACCAAGATCCAGACGGCCATGATCATCGGCTGCGCTCTCATCGAGGCGCTCACCATCTATTCCCTGGTCGGCTTCTTCACTCTGCAGGGAAGGATCACCGGCTAGCGGCGGTCGACGGACAGCCGGAAGCATTTCTCCGTAAGCACTATCCGAGGTAGGCGATGGAAATCAGATGGCCCGAAATCCTCACCAACATCCTGGGGTTTCTGATCCTCTACTGGGGGCTCCGCCGTCTGGCCTGGGGGCCCATTCTCAAGCTTCTCGACGAGCGGCGGCAGCGCATCCAGAAGGAAATCGAGTCGACCGCCGCCGAGAAGCAGAAGGCCCAGGAGTTGCGCCTCGAATACGAGCGCCAGCTCAAGGAGATCGATGCCATCGGTCGCAAGCGCATCGAAGAAGCGACGGGGGAGGCGATGAAGGTGGCGGCCGAGATGAAGGAAAAGGCCCGCGCCGAGTCACACGCCATCCTCGACAAGGCTCGCGCCGAGATCGACCGCGAGCGGGCGAGCGTCCGTTTGGCCCTGCGTGACGACATCGTGACCATGGTTGTGCGCGGCATGGAGAAGATCCTGCGCGAGAAGCTCACCCCGGCCAAGCAAGAAGAGCTGGTGGGCAAGTTCATCGACGAGCTCGAGGGGATCAATGCCTGAACCGGGGCTGGCTCGGCGCTACGCAACGGCCTTGTTCGAGGCCGCCAAGAAGCGAGAGCGTCTGGATCAGACCGAGTCCGATCTGACCGCGGTCGTCGAGCTTATCAAGCGCGAGCCGCCGCTCCGCGAGTTCCTTCTCTCCCCTCAGGTGCTGGATGAGCACAAGGAGGAGATAGTGAAGCGAGCCCTCGCCCCGCGGCTGGATCCGCTCGTTCATCACTTCCTGCTCTATCTCTTGCGAAGGCGGCGATTCGATCACCTCGACCTGATCCACTCGAGCCTGATCGAATTGCTCGACGTCCATCGCGGCATCGTCAGGGCGGTGGTCACGACCGCCATCGAGCTCAAGCCCGAGCTCCGCGAGCGGCTGCGGAGCCGGCTGGAACGGGCGACCCGCAAGAAGGTGGAGCTCGAATCGAGAGTGAATCCGGCGATTCTCGGTGGAGCTGTGGTTGTGCTGCACGATCGGCTCGTCGACGGCAGCGTACAGACCGAGGTCATGCGCCTTCGCGACAACCTGATGGCCGTCCGCGTCATCTGAGCGTTCGAACGTGCTTGGGATTGAATAGAAACAGGGAGCAGCAAAGATGTCCTTTCGCCCGGAAGAGGTGAGCGCAGTCATCCAGCAGGAGCTCGAGCGCTACGAGACTCAGGTCCGGATGGAGAGCGTCGGCTCGGTGTTGCAGGTAGGCGATGGGATCGCCCGCGTCTGGGGCCTCGAGGACGCGATGGCCGGGGAGCTACTGCGTTTCCCCGGAGACGTGATCGGGATGGTGCTCAATCTCGAGGCGGATAACGTCGGGGCGGTGCTCTTCGGCTCCGATGAGGGGATCAAGGAAGGCGACCAGGTCACCCGCACCGGCAAGATCGCCCAGGTGCCGGTCGGCGAGGCGATGGTCGGGCGGGTAGTGAATTCTCTGGGGATACCGGTCGACGGCAAGGGCCCCATTCCCGCCACCGAGTTCCGCACCATCGAGTCGCGCGCTCCCGGTGTGGTCGAGCGCCAGCCGGTCAAGGAGCCGCTGCAGACCGGGATTAAGGCCGTCGACTCGATGATCCCGATCGGACGCGGCCAGCGGGAGCTCATCATCGGCGATCGCCAAACCGGGAAGACCGCGATCGCCATAGACACCATTCTCAATCAGAAGGGCACCGACGTTTATTGCATTTACGTGGCCATCGGCCAGAAGGAATCCACCGTCGCCCAGGTGGTCGAGGTGCTCAGACGCCACGGAGCGATGGAATACACGACCGTGGTCGTCGCCACCGCCAGCCAGCCGGCGCCGCTCCAATTCATCGCGCCCTACGCCGGATGCGCGATCGGCGAGTGGTTCATGTACAACAAGAAACATGCGGTTGCGTTCTACGACGATCTCTCGAAGCACGCTCAGGCCTATCGCCAACTGTCGCTGCTGCTCCGCCGTCCTCCGGGCCGCGAGGCCTATCCTGGGGACGTCTTCTATCTCCATTCCCGGCTTCTCGAGCGCGCGGCCAAGCTGAACGACTCGCTCGGCGGGGGCTCGCTCACCGCCTTGCCGGTGATCGAGACTCAGGCCGGCGACGTCTCGGCTTACATCCCGACCAACGTCATCTCGATCA
>JBIOUT010000192.1:0-5673 GCA_044867365.1 Candidatus Eiseniibacteriota bacterium
ATGCCGCCGTTGGTGATCCACATCTTTCGGCCATTGAGGCGCCAGCGATCACCGCGACGCGCGGCCCGCGTTTCCATGCCGCCGGGATCGGAGCCATGATCGGGCTCGGTCAGCCCGAAGCAACCGATGGTCTCGCCACGCGCGAGCCGCGGCAGCCATTGCCGGCGTTGTTCCTCGCTTCCGTAGCGCAGAATGGGATACATCACGAGCGAGCCCTGGACCGAGGCGAAGCTGCGAAGTCCCGAATCGCCGCGCTCGAGCTCGAGCATCATCAGGCCGTAGGCGGTGGCCCCGAGCCCGGCGCCGCCGTACTCCTCGGGCACCATGGGGCCGAAGAGCCCGAGGCTCGCCATCCGCGGCACGATATCCAGGGGAAAGGTGCCGGCCCGGAAATGCTCCTCGATCCCAGGCAAGACTTCGCGCTCGACGAAGTCGCGGACCGTCTGCCGGACGAGACGTTCCTCGTCCGAAAGAAGCTCGGCGATGTCGTAGAAATCGAAAGGATCAGGGGAATCGGTCTTGCCGCTGGGGAGACTCTTGCCGGCGGGAAGACTTCCGCCGGCGGCGGGAGCTCGGCCGCCGCCGGCCCGAGCGGTGGCGGAGGGTGTCTTCGCAGGGGCCATCTGGCGTGAGCTTAGCACGCGCCCCGCGGGCTCGGAACGTCCGCCAGTTGGTCGGGTATGATGGTCAAAGAACGATGGCCATCGACCTCGGTATAAGAGCCTGGCGCCGGCCGCTCGCCCTTTTCATCGCGCTTCAATGCGCGCTCGCACCTATCGGCGGAGTCGCCCCGGCCGCGATCGCCGGCCCGGCGGCGACGCCCGTGGCTCCGGCCATCCCCGAGCCGCCCGCAGCAGGAGGCGGGGGCTCCGGAGCTGCGCCTCTACGCATCGACCGCGGCGACTTCGGGACCGGACTCGAGGTGGCGCTCGCCGTCGCTCAGGAAGCGGGGCTCAACGAGGACGAGGCCGCGATCTCCCGTCTCTACGATATCGGGTCGCGGGTTGCATACGCGGCCAGCGATCCGTCGACCGTCTATACCTTCTACATCGTGTCGATGGATGAGCCGAATGCATTCGCCGTCCCCGGGGGTTTCATCTTCATCACCAAAGGCCTCATGGATCTCGAGCTGGGCGACGACGCACTCGCCCATCTTCTCGGCCATGAGATCACCCACGTTCGCAATCACCACCATGACCGCATGGGGACCTGGAACGCCATCACCTCGCTCGTGCATACCGCGGTCTTGATCGGTCTGGCGATCGGAGCAAGCTCAGCTCCGAGCTCGGCCACCCGCACCGTCGACGACTATGGCGTCGAGCACGTCGGAATGGGGGGGAGGGCGGCGCTGCTGCAGGGCACCGCGGTCTTCGGCTCGGTGTTTAGAGAGCTCTTTCTACGTGGATTCTCACGCAAGCTCGAGACCGAGGCCGACGAAGTAGGAAGCCGTTTCGCCACGCGTGCCGGATTCTCTCCGAGCGGCGGAGTGGAGCTCCTCGAAACCCTTCACCGCCGCATCTTCGAGCAAGCGGGATACGCGTACTGGCGCACGCATCCGTATTTCACCGAGCGAGTGGCGGCGGCGCGCGCCCGCACCGGCCAGTCGGCCGGCCGGCCGGATTCGACTGCAGTCACCGCCTATCGACTGCGAGCGCAAGCCACTCTTGCTCGCGAAGCCCGCTCGCACGAGGGCCCGGCATCCGATCTCCTTTACCGTGCGGCGGTCCGTTCCGGTCCCGGAACCGGAGCCGCCGCGGCGGTCGAGCTCGAGATCGTCCGCTTCCGGGCGGGGCGCGAGCGCGAGAAGCCGGTCATCGATCGGCGACTCGGTCCGGTGGCTGCGATCGCCGACTCCGCCATCGCGCGGCTCCAATCGAAGGGTGCGGCCGGCGCCGATCTCGATTCATTGCGGGCGGAGCGGGGTCGTATCGCCGGCGAGCTCGACGCTCATCTCGCCGAAGTCATGCAGGTGATCGATGCGCCCGGTGCGGCGTCGAACGCCACTCTCGAGACCTTCCTGATCAACTACCCGCAACACCCGCGGGCGGATTCGGTGCGCCTGGCTCTCGCTCGCCGCTACATGCGGCAGGGACGGCCAGAGGCGGCGGCGCCGCTCCTGGCGATGATCGCCAAGAGTGCGCCGGCCGATTCACTGCGAGATTCGGGTGAGGCGGAGCTCGGGCGTGCGCTCGACCAGCTCAAGGATCCGTCAGTGTGTTACGCCGTCCTCGACGCCGCCTCCGATTCGACCATCGCCGGTCACGCGCGCGAGCGCATGCAGACGCTGGTCGCCGGAATCGACTCGCTCGAGGTCGGCGGCCGCTTCCTCAAGCGCTGGCCCGATTCACCGTTCACCGCCCAGGTGAAAGAGCGGGTCGGCACTCTGGCGACCGATACCGCGCGTTTCGCCAGAGTCTATGAGGCAGGAGGGAAGCCGCAGCAAGCGCTCGACCTTTACAACCGAGTGGTGCTCCTCGCACCCGGCACCGAAGCGGCTGCCGAGGCGATGCGGGGGATCGAGCGTATCCAACGCATCCAGGAGAGCTGAAGTCGAGTCTCGGGCGCCGCGAACGGCGCTGACTTCGGCCGTTTGCCGGCTGCAAAGGGGGCTTCGGTCAAGTTTTGTCCCGCTATGGCCGATCATTCGAGATCGGGTCGGCTGACAGGAATCGAATCAGCCGCCACGGATCGGATCAGCGAGCCAGAGAGCGCATGATCCGAGGGGTCAGGGCCCACACTAGAACGCCGGCTCCGGTGGGGGGCACCTGGTCGATATCGATTCGGCACACGCCGCCCTTGCGCAACGGAAAGCAATCGGGCTGAGCGCATCCAATGAGGGTCAAGGCGAAGTTTCCGAGATCCGGCTCATGACCGACGAGGAGCACGCGTTTCGCCGCCGGGTAGCCCGCGAGGAATTGGAACAGTTGATCAGGCACCATCCCAGGAGCCAAGGCGGGACAGATCTCGATCTGGGGCGGTTGCTTCAACACCCGGGGAACGATCTCGGCCGTCTGCACAGCGCGGACGAGCGGACTCGAAACCACCAGATCGAAACGAATGCGCAGGGCTCGCAGGCCGCGAGCGGCTTGTCGCATGCGTGCGCGTCCCGAGAGGGTGAGCGGACGGTCTTCATCCGGGCCGATCCATTTCTCGCGGAGCGCGGCGATCGCGTGGCGCATGATATAGAGCTGCATGGTCAGGGTCCCGTTTTCGACAATTGTCAAGGTTTTTGCACAGCGCCGCGCATGATAACATGCTGTTTAACGCCGGCAAAGAGCAACGTTGCGGGCAGGGCGACGGGGGACGGGTGGAAAGTCGTTGACCCCCTGGCTGGCTCCGACATAGGTTTTGGATCAAGGTTGATTTGACAATGTTCCTCGACAGAGATTCCAAATCCATTTCCGGCAAACTGATTGCAGTCGAGGGGCTGGATGGATCAGGCAAGTCCACCCAGATCTATTTGGTCAAGCGATGGCTGGAGTCGGAAGGCGTCAAGGTCTTTCTTACCGAATGGAACTCGTCGGTCATTGTCAAAAAGGCGACATCGAAGGGGAAGAAGCGATTTCTCCTCACTCCAACTACCTTCTCGCTGATCCATGCCACCGATCTTGCCGACCGGTTCGAGCGCCAGGTGCTGCCGCTCTTGCAAGCGGGGTACGTCGTCCTCTGTGACCGCTATGTGTTCACCGCCTATGCGCGGGACGTCGTGCGCGGCTGTTCTCCGAGCTGGGTTCGTAATCTCTACGCGTTTGCGGTGCGGCCCGACATCACCTTCTACTTCCGGGTGCCGCTCGAAGTGGCGCTTTCTCGCATCCTTGCCACTCGACCCAAGCTCAAGTATCACGAGGCGGGATTGGATCTCGGATTGGCCACCGATATCTACGAGTCCTTCCGGCTCTACCAGGGCCGGCTCTACGACGAATACGAGCGCCTGGCGAAGGACTTCCACTTCGTGGTCATCGACGCCGATCGGCCGATCGAGTTTCAGCAGGAGCAGGTGCGCGGGATCGTGGCCGACCGCATGGATCTCGCCTCGTTCCGGTGGCTCACCCGTCGCGGCGGCCCGCCGGTCCGCCGCACGCAGGCGGTCGCCGGCTGAGGAAGCAAACGATGCCAGCGCGATGCTATGGCATGCCACCGCCGGGGGTCGATCTGAAAGAGCTCCACGGCCGTCTGATCGTCATCGAGGGCGCCGATGGATCGGGACGCTCGACCCAGATTCAGGTCATTCGGGAGTGGCTCGAAGGCGAAGGGCATCCGGTGGTCGATTTCGGACTTCGCCGCTCGACCCTGGTCAGCGCCGAGCTGAGCCGGGCCAAGGGCGGGAACGTCCTCGGACATCTGACCCGCAGTCTCTTCTATGCCACCGATTTCTTCGATCAGATGGAGAACATCATCGTCCCCGCCTTGCGCGCCGGGTTCGTCGTTCTCTGTGACCGCTACATTTACACATTGATGGCCCGTGATGTCGTTCGTGGGGCTCGCCCCGACTGGGTCGAGAACCTGTATTCGATCGCCATCATTCCCGATGTCGTCTTCTATCTGAAGGTGAGCCCCCGAATTCTCATTGAACGCAACTTTCTCAAGCAGCCCACGCTCGACCACTGGGAGAGCGGGATGGATCTAGGTCTTTCCAACAACATGTTCGAGAGCTTCATCAAGTATCAGCGGCTCATCCAGCGTGAGTTTGCGAGCATGCAGGAACGCTACGGCTTCCAGGTGGTGGACGGCAATCGGTCGGTGATGGCGATTTCTTATCAACTCAAGAACGGGATCACCGCTCTTCTCGACGGAAAGGCGACATCTCCTTTGCCGGCGAGTCAGCGCCCGCCGCTCGCTTCTTCCAAATCGAAGTCGGCGTCCAGCGTGGAAACCGATGATCTTCTCCGGAGGTGACGCGTGGTGAGTGACGGCGTTTGGAGAGAGTCCCATCGGCACGCTCCTCTCGAGGTCGCTCCACCCGGGCCGGCGACCGGCGCCCCGGCCACCGGAACCCCGGCCACGCCTGCTCCGGCTTCGCCGCCGCCGGCGGCGGCCTCCCGGCCGGCCGACAAAAGGGCAACCGGGGGACCGGTGCGACTCGCGGCGATCGACATCGGCACCAACTCGGTGCGGCTCATGGTCGTCGACGCGATGGGCACCGATGACTACAAGCTCGTCGACGACGAAAAGATGACGACCCGGCTCGGCGAGGGAATGGCGACAACGGGTTTCCTCTCCGAAGCGGCGATGCAGCGCACTTTCGAGGCGGTGGCCCATCTCAAGGCGATCGCCGAGGGGCGAGGCGCGGTGCACATCGCCGCCGTGGCAACGAGCGCCACCCGCGAGACGCAGAACGGACCCGCCTTCGTCGAACGCCTCCGCCGCGAGCTCGGGCTCGATCCCCGGGTGATCTCCGGCCAGGAAGAGGCGGAGCTCGCTTACCTGAGCGTGATGCACAACTTCCACCTGCCCAATGAGCGGGTGGTTTGTCTCGACATCGGAGGCGGCTCGCTCGAGTTGGTTTTCACCGCCGGAGCGGTGGTGCAGGAATCCTATTCGCTGCCCCTCGGGGCGGTTCGTCTGACCGAGCGCTTCATCCATTCGGACCCGGTGACGGGCTCGGAATGGAAGGCCCTACGCCGGCACATCGGCACCGAGATCGATCATGCGCTCAGCGATCAGGAGCTCGAA